>CAYZVI010000134.1:0-4555 GCA_964481695.1 uncultured Hydromonas sp.
GCAAACCAGAGCGGCACTTGCGCCAGCAGCGCTTCGGACTGAGCATTGAATGGCGCTGACAAAACCGCCACCATCTCGCAGCCCATCGCTCGAAAGGACAACATGGGTAAACTAAATTCAGACTCAGGCATAAATCATGCTTATATCAATCATCAACGTGATGAACGAGAACGTGCTACTGCTTTTGGTCGAGCAGGCGTAGTAGCCGAAGCTACCGGTGCGGATAATACCTTTACCTCTCGAATCTTAGGTTGCAATGCTGTAGACTCAGTTGGACGCGCATGTGAACCTGCGTCCACAGAAGTCGGTGGTTTGGCCTGACTCGATTGCACTTGAGGCTCTCTCACACGCAGGCTTACCTCATTGCTTGCCAATGTATCCGTGGCAATTCGATTGAGTGTATTTGAGCCTTGCGTAGAAACAGCATCTGATACCACCGAAGCTTCTGTCTCGGCGTTCGTAGTTTGAGTGGGTACCAGACCATTTTTTGACAGCTCATTGTTCACCAACACTCCCCAGCCAGCTAACGTGCCAGCGATCGATGTGCTGATAATAAAAGCTTTTATGCCGAAATGATTTTGATTCGGATTCGCTCTGCGAGCCGTCGACATTGTTGTTTTCGCATCTGGAGTTTGCTGGGTTGGCTGATTAGGCATCTTCACGCTCCTCATAGTCGTCCGCTTTCTGTTTGTGTTCACGCTTTTTCTCGCGATGCTCGCCACGATGTTCGTGCTCATCTTCATCATCGTCATCATCATGCTCGTATTTATGCTCTCGAGCCGTTAATGATTTAGAAGGCTGCGGTGCGGCCTGCGCAATACCGTTACCCACAATGACACCCGTATTGGCATTGATATACATTTTTCCCTGAGCGAAGGAAACCTCATAAGCCAAAAGCCCACCGTATTTGACTAACTCTGGTGCTGACTGTACACGCGCTGATGGCTGAGCATTTTGTGCGATTTGTAAGGCTCTATCAGAACTAATTTGCGCCATCGGCTGGCTCAGTGGTGGCAATATTTTCTGTTCAGGCATGGGGTTTTGCTCGATAGTCGCAGGCGATATAGGAGTTGAGGTTTCTGCATTTTTAGCAACCGCCTTCACAACTTCAAGCTGTGTCTGCGGTGTTTGAATAGGGTTGCGATCCTGCATTTTGGCAAACACCGCTCCTAAGAACACCAAGACAAAAGAGCACAATGCGGCCGAAATATAAACCAAGCGTTTGTTCATAACACATCCTTTCAATTTTATTAACTCATAAGGGCATAGTATTGAACAGAGATTAAGAAAGGATTAACGTTCAAATAAATTTTGTAAAGCCGCTAAAATGTTTAAGAGAGCTAAAAAACTCTTAATTCCGTCTTAATTTCTTCATGTTATGATGAAACGATTAATCTGGAGTTTTTATGCGTTTACTACTGGTTGAAGATAATGAAGCCTTGGCCGAGGCGATTTGTCTGGGCATGAAAGGTTTAGGGCACACCATTGACGCTGTACACAGTGCCGAGCATGGACTACTTTCCATTCAAAATGAGTCATTTGATGCGGTTTTACTCGACATCAATTTGCCCAAAATGAGCGGGCTGCAATTGCTACAAAAAATTCGCGAATACGGTCATCACACCGCAGTTATCATGTTGACCGCGCGCGATACCACCGCCGATAAAGTTGCCGGATTGGATTTAGGCGCGGATGATTATTTGGTCAAACCGTTTGATTTGGATGAGCTGGACGCGCGACTGCGTGCAGTGATTCGCCGTCTATCGGGTAGCGAGAGCAATACGCTGACACGGGGCGACCTGAGTATGGACATCGAAGGCCACACCGTGCGCTGTGGCGGCGAGATGGTCAATCTATCGCGTAAAGAGTTTAACGTTTTACAAATCTTGCTGGAAGCGAACGGACGGGTCGTGACCAATGGCGCGCTGGAGTCCAAACTGTATTCTTGGGACGAAGAAATTGCCAGTAACAGCATTCAAGTCCACATCTCCAATCTGCGTAAAAAATTGGGGAAAGAGCGCATTAAAACTTTAGTGGGTATTGGGTATTGCATTGAATAACACCTCCTCTACATCCTCATCGAAAAACCCTTCTATCAGTACTCGACTGCTGCTATGGAGTTTTTCTGTTTTGGTCATTGCAGGCATTCTGATTGCGGCACAATTGGCGATTGGTACACGCAAAGAAATGCGTGAGTTGATTGATGCCAATTTAATGCAATATGCCTCCAGCTTATACATGCTGGAGCAACGAGTACAAGGCTATGATCACGTATCCGAACCGCTACAGCTGCACGATGATGAAGATGATGACGACGATGACCACAAAAAAATCGCACGCTCTTTACCCGAAGGGAAAAGTAAAGTTTCATCCGAGTTTTATAGTGGTTATGCCGTCGCTTTTCAAATCTGGGATGTATCGTCTTCCCGCCTGATCATTCGTTCATCCGGCGCGCCAGAAACAGCACTGACCACTTTTGAACAAGGCTTCTCCAACCAAACCGTCGGAGATAAACAATGGCGTACCTATGTGCATGTCGATCGTGAGCAGCAGCGCGTAATCATGGTCGCACAGGAACAGTTGCTCACGAATCACTTGATTAGCGAAATCGTTACTCGGCTGATATCTCCGATGGCACTTGGCTTTTTGCTGTTGCTTGGTGTTTTTTACGCGTTGATTCATCGTAGTTTGCGCCCGTTGGCTGAGCTCAATCATGCCATTGCACAGCGCTCATCCATTGATTTAAAACCGATTCAATTGAACAAAGCACCCACTGAAATCACGCCCGTGGTGCAGTCCATCAATACCCTCATGCACTCACTGGAAGAGTCGCTGAACAAAGAACGTCACTTTACCGGTAATGCGGCGCACGAGCTGCGTACACCACTCTCAGTGATCGATACGTTGACACAAACCGCGATCAAGACGCAGGATTTGAGCCTGCTGCCCAAAATCAAGAACGCGACTGACCACGCTCGTCGTCAGATTGAACAACTGTTAACCCTCGCGCGACTGGATGCCAACGCTGGATTGAGTCAAGTTGAAACCATCAATTTATATCACTGCGCGCAAACGGTGATTGCCGATCTATATAACATCCGCAAAAAAAATCTCCATATTCATCTGCTGGGCGATGCCGACACTACGGTCAGCAGCACACACGAGTTGATGTATATTTTGCTCAAAAACATTATCGAAAATGCTATTGCTCATACACCTGAGACAAATTTAGAGCATCCTGACGAAGGTGTGATTCAAGTACAGGTGCTCAACTCGCCTACGGTACACATTCAAATCATCGACAGTGGAAGTGGCATTGCGCCCGAGCACTTACAGCGCATCACCGAGCGCTTCTACCGCGCTGAACAAAAGCACGATGGCTTTGGCATTGGGCTGTCCATCGTGCAACGCATTTGCCAGCTGCATCAAGCTCAATTGGAAATTACCAATCGAAACGATGGCCATAATGGTTTATCGGTACGCATAAAATTTCCCAAGTAAATCCGAGTCAGCACATGTACTAAAATATCATTCATAAACTCATCATCAAAAATCGCTATAATGAAATCGCCTGTTGATCCCATCCAAAGGAGTGCGTTATGGCTTACACATGGCTCATTATTGCCGGCATCTTACTGATTGCAGAAATGCTATCGGGCACGTTTTATTTGCTGATGCTCGCTATCGCGGCGGTCTGTGCGTGGTTTGCTTTACTGTTGGGTTTAGATTTCCTCAATCAAACCGTCGTTTTTCTTATTTGCGCGGCTATACTCACCGTACTCACCCGACGATATCGCTACCGTCTAAACGCACGCAATCGTCCGAATTTGGCCGAGAATCTCGATGCAGGGCAGATTATCACGGTGCATGAATGGATAGAAGGCATTGGACACACGCATTATCGTGGCACACAGTGGGCGGTGCAAATGGATCATCCCGATGGTCAACCATTGCCTGATGGTTCGTACAGAATTGTGCGATTGGACGGCACACAAATCCGCGTGGAACGTTTATAAGCACCCATAATTTCAATAAGGAACACACATGGAATTCTCTTTACCTCTCATAATACTCATTATCGCCATTGTCTTTGTCACACAGGCTGTTAAAGTCGTACCACAACAAAACGCATGGGTGCTGGAACGATTCGGCAAATACAATCGCACGCTACTCCCCGGGCTGAATATCATTGTGCCATTCGTTGATCGCGTGGCCTACCGCCACTCACTTAAAGAAATCCCGATGGATGTGCCGAGCCAAGTCTGTATCACCAAAGACAATACACAATTGCAGGTGGATGGGGTGATTTATTTCCAAGTCACCGACCCGATGAAAGCTTCGTATGGCTCGTCTAATTTCGTGTTCGCCATCACCCAACTGGCACAAACCAGTTTGCGTAGCGTCATTGGTAAACTCGAACTCGACCGCACCTTTGAAGAACGCGAAATGATCAATACCCAAGTGGTCAGCGCCTTAGACGAAGCGGCTGCCAACTGGGGTGTGAAAGTGCTGCGTTACGAAATTAAAGACCTCGTACCACCAGCAGAGATTCTGC
>CAYZVI010000135.1:0-4540 GCA_964481695.1 uncultured Hydromonas sp.
CCCATTTGGTCAATCAGGCCGAAAATGGTGTTCAGCTGTGTCAAGGTTTGCTCGGCTTCGTTCTCGGCGAGGTTAAGCTGCGCCAGACGAGCAATTTTGTGCACATCGGTGAGGGTTAAAGACATGGTGACTCCAATTCGTTTGGATACGGGTGTATGACGAATAGATTGATGAATAATAAGGCGCAATTGTACCGCAAAGCGCGCTGTTTGCGGGCATATTGAGTCTTTTTGGGGTTGGTACGTTTGCGGCGAAAGATTCAGGTTTGAATCAGCATCACGCCATCGTCATCGTCGGGCAGGGCGTGGATGCGGTGGTGAATATGGTTTTGCGCCAGATAATCGTAAAAATTCTGCATTTTGTGTTTGAACTTAACCACGTCGTCCACCACGATCAGCGCGTTCGGCGCGGCAAGCGTGCGGGCGTGCAGGTATAGATCCAACGTCTGTGATTTTTGCGCATCGATGAAAATCAAATCAAACCCTTCGGGCGTCGCCGCCTGAATGGGGGGCAGTATTTCCAACGCGTTACCGAAATGTACCTCAATCTGCGCGCCCAGCGTGGCGAAATGATGGCGCGCTTCTTCAAAAGCAGGGCGTGACACATCCATCGTCACGATGCGTGCTTGCCACGCGCGGGCGATCTGCCACAGGCGCAGCGTCGAGTAGCCGTTGGCGCAGCCCAGTTCCAAAATACGCTGTGAGCGGTATTCGCGCAGCAGTTCGTGTAAAAAGGTGACGTTCTCAGGACTGATGTTCGGCGTGTGGCGCAGACGGCCGAGTTGATACAGTTCACTCAGATAGAGTTCAAGCGCTTCATCGCCGACGGGCAAGGTGGGCTTGGGCAAATATTGTGCAACCTGCTCCAAGCTGAAGTAGCGACGTTCACTGCTAAGGGCTGTGTTGACCGTCATCATTTATAGCGATTGCCAACGTTTGAGTGCATCGCTGTGGATGCCGTGCTGATCGAGTACGCGTCCGATGGTGTGCTCGATGATATCGTCGATGTTTTGCGGCTGTTGGTAAAAAGCTGGAACCGGCGGGAAAATCACACCGCCCGCTTCGGAGACCGCAAGCATGTTTTTCAGGTGAATCATGGACAGCGGCGTTTCGCGCACCATCAACGTCAGGCGGCGGCGTTCTTTGAGCATCACATCGGCCGCGCGGCTGATGAGATTGTCCGAAAAGCCGTGCGCAATCGCCGATAGGGTTTTCATCGAGCACGGCGCAACGATCATGCCGTCGCACAGAAAGGAGCCGCTGGCGATGGCTGCGCCAACGTTGTTCACCGCGTGCGTGGTGTGCGCCAGCGCGCGAATCTCATCCTTGCCCATCTCCAGCTCATGCGCGATCGTCAGCCAGCCGGCTTCGGATACGATCAGGTGGGTTTCGATGTGCGGCAATTGGCGCAGCGTTTGCAGCAAACGCACGCCATAAATCGCGCCAGTTGCGCCAGTGATGGCGATAATCAGGCGCTGTGGATGAGAGTGAGTGCTCATGGATGTGTGAATTAGGCGGTTGCTTCTTCGACCAATTTTTGCAATTCGCCGGACTCAAACATTTCCGTCATGATGTCCGAGCCACCGATGAATTCGCCTTTGATGAACAGTTGGGGTATGGTTGGCCATTGCGAGAATTCTTTGATGCCTTGGCGGATGCCGTCGTCTTCCAAAACGTTGACCGTTGCGACATTGCTCGCGCCGCAGGCTTTGAGCAGTTGAATCGCTTTGCCGGAAAAGCCGCATTGCGGAAATTGCGCTGTGCCCTTCATAAACAATACGATCGGGTAGTCGCTGACGGTTTTTTGGATGAATTCTTGTACGGTGCTCATAGGGTGTCCTTGTGCGTGTAAAAACAGTGAATGACGTTGGGGTTCAACGAATGCGCTCATTATACGTCAAAGCATGATTTTTGTCGGTAGCCAAAAGGAGGATGGCGGGATTGTCCGATTGCTGCGGTTTGTGGTGTTTCGAGTGCAATCGAAGGATGTTTAAGGAGGTGTTTTGTTTAGTGGTATTTAATATGTCCCCAATTATAAAAACCACAGTATTATATTTGTTTATTTATTTACACTGACCCCAATTAATAAAGATTGTCAAGAAACCCCAGCGGCGTTATAGTCATGCTCCCATCAAATAATATAGATCGGTTGGCACAGCCGACCCGTTGATCCCTTGTTTTAATCGACGAAGAACCATGAGTGTCACGATGAGCGTGAGGGCGTTCATACTGGAGAACATGATGACCGAACATAAAATTGCTTTTCAACCCAACGCCGCGCAGGCTGAGCGCGCTATGCGTTTGACTACGGTTGAGGAATGGGCGCAGCAGAGCGCCGAGCGTGCGCAGGCCAATGTCAGCGGCCTGTACCGCAACGAATCTGAACACGACGCCTGCGGTGTGGGCTTTGTCGCGCATATTAAAGGTGAACGTAGCCACAACATCGTGGCGCAAGGTTTGCAGATTTTGATCAACCTCGACCACCGTGGCGCGGTCGGTGCCGATCCGCTGATGGGCGATGGCGCGGGGATCTTGTTGCAAATTCCAGACACTTTGTATCGTGAAGAGATGGCCAAGCAAGGCGTGACTTTGCCGCCGGCGGGCGAATATGGCGTGGGTATGATTTTCCTGCCGAAAGAGGAAGCGTCTCGTTTGGCGTGTCAACAGGAATTGGAACGTACCGTCCGCGCTGAAGGTCAAGTGGTACTGGGCTGGCGCGATGTGCCGGTGAACAAAGACATGCCGATGTCACCTGCGGTACGCGAAACCGAGCCGGTGATTCGCCAGATTTTCATCGGTCGCGGTCAGGACATCATGGTGACCGATGCGTTGGAGCGTAAACTGTATGTGATTCGTAAGACCGCGTCACACCGCATTCAGCAATTGAACTTGAAATACGGTAAAGAGTACTTCGTACCCTCTATGAGTGCGCGCACCGTGGTGTATAAGGGCTTGCTGTTGTGTGATCAAGTGGGTGAGTATTTTGCTGACTTGACCGACGAGCGTACCGTTTCAGCGATTGCCCTGGTGCATCAACGTTTCTCAACCAATACTTTCCCAGCGTGGGAATTGGCGCACCCGTACCGCTTCATCGCGCATAACGGCGAGATCAACACCGTCAAAGGCAATGTGAACTGGATTCGCGCACGTCAAAAAGCGATTACTTCAGCCGTTTTGGGCGACGATTTGCACAAACTCTGGCCGCTGATTTATCCGGGACAATCCGATACCGCATCGTTTGACAACTGTTTGGAATTGTTGGTGATGGCCGGTTATCCGTTGTCACACGCGATGATGATGATGGTGCCGGAAGCGTGGGAGCAAAACGATCTGATGGATCCGACGCGCCGTGCATTCTACGAATACCACGCCGCGCTGATGGAGCCGTGGGATGGTCCGGCAGCCTTGTGTTTCACCGACGGTCGCCAAATCGGCGCGACGCTGGATCGTAATGGTTTGCGTCCGGCGCGCTACTGTGTGACCGATGGGGACTTGGTGATTTTGGCTTCTGAATCAGGCGTATTGCCAGTTTCGGACAGCGACATCAAACAAAAATGGCGCTTGCAGCCGGGCAAAATGCTCTTGATCGACACTGAGCAAGGGCGCATTATCTCTGACGACGAAATCAAGAGCAATCTGGCGAATGCGCGTCCTTACAAAGAATGGACCAATCGTTTGTCGGTGCATTTGGATGATGTGGCTGTTCCGAGTGAAGAGCTTCCGACGCCTAAATCTGAATTATTGGATCGTCAGCAAGCCTTTGGTTATTCGCAAGAAGACATCAAAGTCATTTTGCAAGCCATGGGTCAAAACGGTGAAGAAGCTACTGGCTCGATGGGTAACGACTCCGCATTGGCGGTTTTGTCGAACAAAAACAAATCGTTCTACAACTACTTCCGTCAATTGTTCGCGCAGGTGACCAATCCGCCGATCGATCCGATTCGTGAGCAAATGGTTATGTCATTGGTGAGCTTCATTGGGCCGAAACCCAACTTGCTGGACATCAACAATACCAATCCGCCGATGCGGATTGAGGTGGCGCAGCCGGTATTGAGCTTCGAGGATATGGCGAAAATCCGCCACATCGAAAAATACACCGATGGTAAATTCAAATCCTTCCTGCTGGACATCAAATATCCGGCGGCATGGGGTGCGGCCGGCGTAGAGGCGCAGTTGGCTTCTTTGTGCGCTTTGGCGGTGGATGCGGTCAAATCCGGTCACAATATTTTGGTCTTGTCCGATCGTGGCGTGGATGCCGAGCATCTGGCGATTCCGGCGCTGCTCGCGACTTCGGCGATTCACCAGCACCTGGTGGCGCAAGGTTTGCGTACTTCTACGGGCTTGGTGGTGGAAACCGCCAGCGCGCGCGAAGTGCATCATTTCGCCTTGTTGGGCGGCTTTGGTGCGGAAGCGGTGCATCCGTATCTCGCGTTTGCGACCTTGGCCGATATGGTGCAAAAAGGCTTGATTAAGGACAAAAAACCATCCGAAGCGATTGAATATTTCATCAAAGCGGTGGGCAAAGGCTTGCAAAAAGTCAT
>CAYZVI010000136.1:0-4518 GCA_964481695.1 uncultured Hydromonas sp.
AACTCTCCAGCATGGCGCGCAACAAAAACACGCAGGAAATGGAAAGCCTGATCACGGCGCGCGTACGCGATGCCTATCGCCACAACGCAACGTGGTTACAAGGCTCCAACACCATTTTGCAGGCCGCGCAGGCCATGAAGGCCAACAAGACCAAATCCATTTTGATTGAACATGGCGAGCAAATCGGCTTGTTTACCGAATCGGCCTTTCGCGATATTGTGATTGCCGGTGCGCCGACCAGTGACGAACTGCACAAATGGACGCAATTCGCACTGATCTCCATTGACATCGATGACTATGTGTTCAATGCCCTGTTGCGCATGACCCAGTTCAAAATTCAACGGGTGGTCGTGACCGAAAAAGGCAAACCGATCGGCGCCTTGGAGCAGATTGACGTATTGGCCTACTTCTCCAACCACTCGCATTTAGTGGCTCAACGCTTGGATAAAGCCAACAGCGTGGATGACTTGGTTGATATCGCCGAGCAAATGACGCGTTCGATTCAAACACTACACAGCAGCGGCGTGCGTGCGCCACAGTTGGCGCAGTTGATGCAAGTTCTGAACACCAGCTTGTTTGAAAAAGCATGGCGCCTGATCGCACCGACCGAACTGTACGAAAATTCCTGCTTGATCGTCATGGGCTCCGAAGGCCGTGGCGAGCAAATTCTCAAAACCGATCAAGATAACGCCCTGATTCTGGGTGAAGGCGCAGACGTAGAAACCGCGCGCGCCGCTGCCGAACAATTCTCCGCCACCCTCACCCGCTTGGGTTATCCGCCTTGCAAAGGCAAAATCATGGTGAACAACCCTGAATGGCGTAAACCGCTGGCTCAGTTCAAAGAAATGATTTACCAATGGTGCACCACACCGAATCCGGATGCGCTGATGAATCTGGCCATTTTCATTGATGCCAAACCAGTCGCTGGTGATAACGCCCTTTTGGCCGATGCACAGGAATACCTTGGCCGTCTGATGAGCAACGACGCAGGTATGCTGATGGGCTTTGCCCGCGCGGTCGAAATGTTCGATCACCACAGCAGCGGCTTTTTCTCACAGCTACTGAACCGCGACAGTTCTACCCATATGGACATCAAAAAAATGGGGATCTTCCCCGTGGTGCATGGCGCACGCGCGCTCGGCCTCGAAGCGCATTTGGAGGAAACCAATACTTTTGATCGCCTGTACCAGTTGTCCAACAAAGGCATTCTGGACGAGGCGCTGGCCAAAGACGTGGGCGAAGCCCTCACCTATATGATGGACATCCGTCTGAAATCCGGTTTGGAAGCCATGAGTCTCGGCGCCAGCGATAAAGACCTGAACGAATTGGACACCACCAATATGAGCACGCTCGAACGCGACCTGCTCAAAGACGCGCTGCAAGTGGTCAAACGCTTTAAAGCCAAAATCCGCCAACACTTTCATCTGGGGAACGCATAATGTTTGACGCACTACGCCGCTCGTGGAGTCAGCGCAAGTTATCTGACCCCAAATACGCCCATTTGTTTGAAGAGCATCCCGACGAATTGGTCAGTTTCGACTGTGAAACCACCAGTCTGAATGTTAAAGAGGCCGAAATCATCTCCATAGGCGCGGTGAAAATCCGTGGTAATAAAGTTTTGACCAGCGATTCATTCTACGTTTTGGTCAAACCCGAAGGTGTGATGCAGGCCTCGAATGTGAAAGTGCATGGTTTACGCCCCAAAGATGTATCCAATGGCATCCCCATCAACGAGGCGATCTATCAATTGCTCGACTTTATGGGCGGTCGCCCGCTGGTCGGCTACTACCTTGAATACGACGTCGCGCTGGTGAATAAATACCTCAAACCGCTACTTGGTATCACCCTGCCACAGAAGCAAATCGAGGTTTCGGGAATCTACTACGATCAGGAAATCAAAAAAGTTCAAGATGGTCATGTTGATCTACGCATGGCCACCATCATCGAAAAACTCAAATTCCCTGATTTACCGCGTCATGACGCACTGAACGACTCGATCAACGTTGCCTTGATGTATTTGGCGCTTAAAGCACGAGATCAGCGTTAAATCTACACATTCACCTACTGTCAGCCGAACCCATGTTCGGCTGTTTGGTGATAACGTTCAATAAATAAGCAACTAATTGCGTTATCTACCGATATTTTCAGTAAAATCTGAAAAATCCACAATTTATCCAGTAAGTAAAGCGTAAGGCATTGTGCGTATTCTAAGCACAGATTGTCGGGTAGTTTACTTATGGACTGCACATTCAATCCACAAAGTTTGTTTGAGCCAGTGTTTTCGCGGCTTGGACGGATTCCATCATATGATTAAAATAGGAGTAGACAAATGAGAGATGACGAATTGGTCGCACGCGTTAACGCGTCGCCAACGTATCAAAAATTAGTCAAAACACGTTCAGCATACGGCTGGTTTTTAACCGCCTTGATGATGATCGTATATTACGGCTTTATTTTGTTGGTCGCGTTTGGTAAAGGCTTCATGTCTCAACGCATCGGTGAAGGCGTGATTACCTACGCACTGCCGATTGGCTTGTTTGTATTGCTGTTCACGATTGTCATCACTGGCATTTACGTGCGCCGTGCCAATACTGAATTTGACGAATTGAACGATGCACTGCGCAAGGAGGTTCAACAATGAACAAAACCAAATCTTTAATCGGCTTGTTGTTGGCCTCTATCGGTACCGTTGCTTTGGCAGCCGGCGCTGACTTGGGTCAAGCAGAAAAACAAGCGACCAACTGGACTGCAATTGGCATGTTCGTTGGCTTCGTGATTTTGACCATGTTCATCACCAAATGGGCAGCTGGTCGCACCAAATCTGCGGCTGACTTCTATACCGGTGGCGGCGGTATCACTGGTTTCCAAAACGGCTTGGCGATTGCCGGTGACTATATGTCTGCGGCCTCATTCCTCGGTATTTCTGCTGCGGTGATGAACACCGGTTTTGACGGCTTGATCTACTCCATCGGCTTCTTGGTCGGCTGGCCAGTGATCACCTTCTTGATGGCGGAACGTCTGCGTAACTTGGGTCAATTTACCTTTGCTGACGTAGCTGCTTATCGCTATGAACAAAAACCTGTTCGTACCTTCGCGGCAATTTCTACTCTGGTCGTTGTGGCCTTCTATCTGATCGCTCAGATGGTAGGTGCGGGTCAGTTGATCAAATTGCTGTTCGGTATGGAATACATCTGGGCAGTAATCATCGTTGGTGCATTGATGATGGTCTATGTATTGTTCGGCGGTATGTCTGCAACGACTTGGGTACAGATCATTAAAGCATGCTTGTTGCTCGCAGGTGCGTCATTCATGGGCTTTATGGTATTAGCAAAATTTGGGTTCCACCCAGGAGCTATGTTTGCTAAAGCCATCGAGATCAAAACCGTATTGGCTCAAAAAGGCTTGATTGCTGAAGCATTGAAAGCAAACCCAACCGCAGATCCAGCCGCATTGGCGACCTCTACTGCCGCAGCGGCTGCAGCTAAAGGCTTCTCAATCATGGGTCCTGGTGGTTTCGTAAAAGATCCAATCTCTGCGATCTCTTTCGGTATGGCTTTGATGTTCGGTACTGCTGGTTTGCCACACATCATGATGCGTTTCTTCACTGTACCTAATGCAAAAGAAGCTCGTAAATCTGTATTCTGGGCAACTACTTGGATCGGCTACTTCTACATCCTGACGTTCATCATTGGTTTTGGTGCGATCACATTCGTATTGACCAATCCTGAATTCTTGGATGCTAAAGGCGCGCTCAAAGGCGGTGGTAACATGGCTGCGATTCACTTGGCCAACGCTGTCGGCGGTAACGTATTCTTGGGCTTCATCTCAGCTGTAGCATTTGCAACCATCTTGGCGGTCGTAGCAGGTTTGACTCTGTCAGGTGCATCTGCAGTATCACATGACTTGTATGCAACTGTGATCAAAAAAGGTAAAGCAGACAGCGCAACTGAATTGAAAGTATCTAAAATCACTACTTTGGTTTTGGGCGTTGTTGCCGTACTGTTGGGTATCGCGTTTGAGAAACAAAACATTGCGTTCATGGTATCTTTGGCGTTCGCGATTGCTGCTTCTGCAAACTTCCCAGTATTGTTCATGTCTGTATTGTGGAAAGACTGTACCACTCGCGGTGCAACCATCGGTGGTTACGTTGGTTTGATCTCTGCGGTTGTATTGACACTGTTGTCCAAATCCGTTTGGGTTGACGTGTTCCACAACGCGAAAGAAATCTTCCCATACACTTCTCCAGCATTGTTCTCTATGACTCTGGCGTTCGTGACCATATGGTTGGTTTCTATCACTGACAAGAGTGCTCGTGCGGCAATTGACCGTGCTGGCTACCCTGCTCAGAAAGTACGTTCTGAAACAGGTATCGGTGCAGCAGGCGTATCTGGCCACTAATCCGAAACGCTACGAAGTTTCACTGGTACGAAAAACCCCGACCATGTGGTCGGGGTTTTTTATTGAGGGTCTTAGGAAGCAGAATGCTACAAAGGTTGCTCACGAAGTAATTTAAGAATG
>CAYZVI010000137.1:0-4505 GCA_964481695.1 uncultured Hydromonas sp.
TATCACGGGTTTTCTCAATCGCAACGGTCAAATGCTCCCAATCCTGATCGGTCAAATTGCCTGTGCGCAAATGATTTTGATTGATGCGACCGACCGAGCCCAGCACACGCAGACCCAACTGCTCCGCCCCCATCTCCATCGAAAACACCGCAACCGGCAAACCCTCCTCAATCGCAATGTGCTCAGCGATGTTCATCGCAAACGACGTTTTACCCATAGACGGACGACCCGCCACAATCACCAAGTCACCCTTTTGCAAGCCCGAAGTCATTTTATCCAGCGTCGCAAACCCCGTTGCCACCCCCGTCACATCATCCATGTGCTCACGGTCGTGCAGCTCTTGAATCGTTTCCAACACATCCTTGAGCACCACCGGCAACTCGATAAACTCATTATTACCGCGCTGACCATCCTGCGACACCTGCAAAATCGCCTTCTCCGCCGAGTCGATGATCTCATTGGTATCACGCCCTTGAGGACTGAGCGCTGACTCGGCAATATTATCCGAAGCCGAAATCAACTTACGCAACAAACTGCGATCACGGATAATCTCCGCATAGCGGCGAATATTCACCGCCGACGACACCCCAGTGGCCAACGCATTTAAATACGCCATGCCGCCCACATCATCGAGCCGCCCCTGATTTTGCAAGGACTCAAACACCGTCACCACATCCGCCGGATGCGTTTTCTCGATCAAACCCATGATCGTTTTAAAAATCAAACGATGGTCATAACGATAAAAATCATCCTCATGCACCACATCATTAATCTTATCCCATGCCATATTGTCCAGCATCAGGCCGCCAAGTACGGACTGCTCTGCTTCAATCGAATGAGGTGGGGTACGTAACAGCGACAAATCGTCGCCTGAAAAATTATTCATATCAATAGCAATCTATGCAAAACAAGTGTCTTTGGATTTATTTGTGTGATTTGACGACAAACCCGAAAACAATAATCGTTGTAAAGAAAGTAGGATTGTACTTGTTCAGACTCAATGTGTCGTAGCAAAAATATCCGAACCTTCCGATTTAAAGAGTTTCCTAAATTAAATGAACATTGTGTGAAAAAACCCATACGATTTTGACAAAAGGTATTGACACAATCTGGAAATGACATTAAAATTTCATTCTCTTTTGGGTCGTTAGCTCAGCTGGTAGAGCAGCGGACTTTTAATCCGTTGGTCACAAGTTCGAATCTTGTACGACCTACCAAACATCAAGGGGTTGCAGAAATGCAACCCCTTTTGTTTTGAACAAACCGAACGATTAAAGCTGGGGCTTCAACGCATCAAATAGCGCTCCACTGGCACAATATGGCATAATGCCTCATCCTTACCATTTCGCCACACATTATGCCCCGTCGCAAATCCTCCTCTGCCTCTCTTTTGGAAGAGCAAAACGCTCTGGCGGTGCAAGTTGCGCGCTTGTACTACCACCAAGGCTTGACCTCGGATGAAGTTGCGCGCGAGCTGAATCTATCGCGCCCGAAGGTCAGTCGTCTGCTCACCTTTGCCAAGCAAACGGGCTTGGTTGAAATCCGCATTCATGACCCGCAGGCGCTGCCGCAAAGTTTGGAAGCGAAGTTTAGAGAACGCTACCCATTCCTCACGCCTCATGTGGTGGGCGTTCCGCTGGGGAGCGGTGAGGATGTCTGGCTGGATCGGGTTGCAGTCGCCACGGCGAATCTGCTCAACGCGCATTTGCGTCCAAATCAAACGGTGGGCTTGGCATGGGGAACGACTTTGGATGCGGTTTCGCGCGTCTTGACCCCGAAAAACATCGCCAATCTGACTTTCGTACAGCTCAATGGCAGCGCCAATTCGCTGGATCTGGTCAGTGGTTTTGTCGTGGACACCATCGCACGCTTTGCCCAAAATTATGGTGCGCAAGCGCATCTGTTCCCCGTGCCGACGTTTTTCGATGACCCGCGCACAAAAAAGGCGATGTGGCGCGAGCGCAGCGTGGCGCATATATTGGCCTTGCAAGCGCAAGCCGATGTATTGGTTTACTCCATCGGCAGTATGACGGCGCAAATTCCGAGTCATGTGTATGTTTCTGCCTATCTGGAGGATGCTGATTTGCAGGAATTGAAGCATGCCGATGCGGTTGGCGACATCGCCACGGTGTTCTACCGCGCCGATGGCAGCTTTGCCGATATTCCGTTCAACAAACGCGCCAGCGGTCCGAATCTGACGATCACGCGCCAAGTGACGTCTGCCATCTGTGTGGTCAGCGGCTTAGGCAAAGTCTCCGCTTTACGCGGCGCGTTGGCGGGTCGCTTGATGAACACGCTGGTGGTGGATGAAATTACGGCGCATGCCTTACTGTACAACGACGAATAAATGGGATATGCCGTAAAAAAGCCCTTGCCGTGATGCAAGGGCTTTTCCATGCCGATAGCACATCAATGCAAAATGTAGCCGTTGACCAACTGCGTATAGCCACGCACTTGCGCTTGCTGCCAAGTGTCATCGTAGCCCAGCTCCTGCGCGATAATCGCGGCGACACGCGCGGCCATCTCGCTGCTGGCGCGGGCATTGAGCAGCAATGCACGCAAGCGACGTGACAATACATCTTCTACCGTGCGCGCTTGCTCCATGCGCACTGCCCAGCGAACTTCGGCTTCGGTATAGGGTAAATCGGCGTGTAGTTTTTGCTGAGCGCCATCCAATTTTTGAATCAATGCGGCATCAGTGCCATACACTTTCCAGTGATCTTCGATATTCTCTTGTGACCAGCCATGTAGTTTCAGCCCTTCGGTCACGCTCGGACGCGACGTCCATTTCACCAGCATTTCCGCTTGATTCACCGTATCCGCTGCCATACGGCGGTAGGTCGTCCATTTGCCACCGGTTAGGGTAATCAGTCCGCCTTCGCTGATGCGAATCACATGGTCGCGTGACAGCGCTTTGGTTTCGCTGCCTTCAGCGGCTTTGACCAATGGACGCAGACCGGCAAAAATACTTTGCACATCGGGACGTTTCGGCGCAGGGTTCAGGTATTGCGCCGCTGTGCGCAGAATAAAATCAACTTCTTCTTCCAACGCGCGCGGTTCCAGATCAACGTTCGGCACTGCGGTGTCGGTCGTACCAATCACCACATGATCATGCCACGGCACAGCGAACAATACCCGTCCATCTTCGGTTTTCGGAATCATGATGGCAGAATCACCCGGTAGGAATTTTCGATCCACAATCACGTGCACGCCTTGGCTCGGCGAGAGCATGGCTTTGGCCTGCGGATTTTCCATACGGCGAATATCATCGACGAACACACCGGTCGCGTTTACCACCACGGAGGCGTGTGCTTGGATGGTTTCACCGGTTTCTGCGTCGCGCAGAGTAATTCCAGAGATTTTATTGTTTGCATCTTTGAGCAAAGCGATGGCCGGTGCGTAGTTGATCGCAACACCGCCTTTGTTTTCAAACGTGCGCAGCAAGGTAATCGCCAAACGGCTGTCGTCAAACTGCCCATCGTAATACAAAATACCGCCCTTCAAACCATTTTGTTTCAAAGTCGGCGCGTGGCGCAATGCTTCGTCTTTACACACATACCGGCTGGCTTTCAAATTCAATTTACCAGCCAACAAGTCATACATTTTCAAACCGATACCATAAAACGGCGCCGCCCACCATTGATACGCGGCAATCACGAACCCCATATCGTGCACCAGATGCGGTGCGTTTTTCTTCAGCAAACCGCGTTCGTGCAGCGCTTCGCGCACCAGATGCACATTTCCCTGCGCCAAATAACGCACGCCACCGTGTACCAGCTTGGTACTGCGGCTGCTGGTGCCTTTAGCGTAGTCATGTGCCTCGACCAGCAGGGTGCGATAACCACGACTGACCGCCTCCAGCGCAGTTCCCAATCCCGATGCGCCCCCGCCAATCACGATCATGTCCCATGACGGTGTATTTTTGATTGATTGAATGATGTCTGCGCGTTTCATAATGATTCCTTTTCTACTGATTAACCCAAGCACTGCCGCCGTACACTCAATGCCACGGCAGCAGTACACCGCTGATTACAGCGGTTTTTCCCAATCCATACTGCGTTGTACCGCCCGTTTCCAAGTGGCCATCAATGCCTGACGCTCGTCCGCACTCATACTCGGCTCAAAACGTCGATCT
This sequence comes from uncultured Hydromonas sp., assembly GCA_964481695.1. Lineage (GTDB taxonomy): Bacteria > Pseudomonadota > Gammaproteobacteria > Burkholderiales > Burkholderiaceae > CTSOIL-112. The sequence goes on from CAYZVI010000137.1 coordinate 4,136, forward strand.
GCCTGCCACTGACTGGCGATTTCTGCCTGATCTTGCCAAAAGCCCACGGCCAAGCCTGCCAAATAGGCCGCACCCAGCGCTGTGGTTTCCGTCACTCGCGGACGAATCACCGGCACGCCAAGGATGTCTGCTTGGAACTGCATCATGGCGTTGTTATTGCTCGCACCACCATCCACGCGCAACTCTTGCAACGGCGCGTGTGAATCCTGCTGCATGCATTCGAGCAACTCAGCACTTTGGAATGCAATACTGTCCATCGCCGCACGAGCGATATGCGCTGCCGTCGTACCACGGGTGATGCCCACCAATGTGCCGCGCGCATAGCTGTCCCAATACGGCGCACCCAGACCGACAAACGCTGGCACGAGAA
>CAYZVI010000138.1:0-4471 GCA_964481695.1 uncultured Hydromonas sp.
ATCACTTGCAATTGTTGCTGTGTAGAAAGCCAACACTCTCCACCTTGTATACTTAAGCGTGTGGTAATCCGCGCTTGCTGTTCAAAACGCTGTAATACACTGTGTGTTGCCTCAGCAAAATCTTGTTTATTCAGGCGCGTGCGGAAATTAAGCAATAATTCTCGTACATCCTCATAAGATTCCTGAACACCACTTTTAATAAAGGCCAGATTCTCTTGTGCCTGCGCATCTTCTTTATTTTTCAGTGCATCCTCAAGCATTTGAACCTGAATATTGAGAAAAGAGAGCGACTGAGCGATCGAATCATGCAAACCCTGTGCCATCAAATTGCGCTCTTCAACTACCGCAAACTGGCGATCACGTGCGATCAATCGCTGGTTCTCTATTGCCACGCCCAACTGACTGCAAAGTGCTTCAATCACTCGCTGCGTCGCGGGATCCATTGCTTTTTCTGAGCGGAAATACAGATTAAAAAGCCCCAATTCATGCGTATAGAACATCACGGGGAACATCATTACATGAGTAAACTCTTTTTTCTGGCACTGTGTGGTTCGTCCCCACATCATTTTTTTGGGGTATAAGACGATGGTCTGCTCTTGATGTAACGCACCGCATGCACAGCCATTTAAATCTGTGCAGACTAAAGATTGATCCGTCGATTCATCCAAACCCACACTGGCCAAATAATTCAATTTATTCAATTGGTTATCGAGTAAACGCACGCTCCCCGCTTGTGCTCCTGAAAGACTCAAAATCCGCTCAATAAACCCTTGGCTCATTTCTTCGGTGGTGTGCGCTTCGTGCAAATACGCAGTGACCGCATATAATGTACTCAACTCCTGATTTTTCTCACCGAGCGCATGGGTTTTCTCCGCGACTTTATCTTCCAAATGAGTATATAAATCCTGCAAACTTTCTGCCATCTGGTTAAAGCCTTTGGAAACGAGACCAAATTCGTTCTGTTGATGCGATACCACACGGGTTTTCAAATCGCCGCTGCTCAGGCGCACAATCCCTGCGCGCAAATTATCCAAAGGGCGAATGACCAAGTGTAAAAGTAAGTAAATCCCTGTGAATGCTGTCACAAAGGTCATAAAAATGAGCAGCATCTGAAATACACGCAGCAGACGGATATTTCGGGTGTTGTCTTCCTCAATCAGTTTGACTACTCGATTAATTGAATTGGCATAATCGTCTAATTTTTGTCGATTATCCGCAGTGATGTTTTCACGATTACGAGTCAACTCCTCGTACCATGGCAACATTTGATCGTGCCAACGCAGATCCAACTCGCGTACTTGTTGCCGCAGTTCGTTGTTATCGGGTAAAAATAATTTTCCATAACCCACTTTGCGCAAATTGAGCAAAACACGCTCAAATTCTTCCTGCTCACTTTTCAATTGCGGTGAGTCAGCTGCTTGATTATGTAGTAAAGCCATTTGGAACGTACGTTTGCGTAAACTACCTGCATCATTGATCGCGATACCACCGTTTTCCAATTCCCAAGACAAGAGCAAGGTGTAGCCCGTGAAAACTAAAGCAAAAAATAACCAAATAATCATTCCAACCAAAAGCTGAAAAGACAAACTTTTGAATTTAGAAATCGATCTAAAGGTTGTAAACACACTATCCACCGTCATGCAATCCGCTAATCATTATTTAAGAATGCTGCTCATTCACGTAGGTACCGCTTTTGCCGCCTTCTTTGCGCAGTAGCGTAATTCCACCAATCGTCATGCTTTTATCCACCGCTTTGAGCATATCGTATACATTCAGCAAAGCAACACTTACGCTGGTCAATGCTTCCATCTCAACACCCGTTTTGCCATAGGTTTCCGCGGTCACATCCACATGTAATCTTTGAATTTCAGCCTCAAGGCGAAAATCAACCGCCACGCGCGTCAGCGCCAATGGATGACACAATGGAATTAAATGCGCTGTTTGCTTACTCGCCGAAATCGCAGCAATGCGTGCTACACCCAATACATCCCCTTTATGGGCTGTTCCGGCAGACAACTGTTCGAATGCAACAGGACTCATCGTGATATGACCGGTTGCCTGTGCCACACGGCGAGTATCGTTTTTTAGCCCGACATCAACCATATGCGCCTGACCATGAGTATCAAAATGCGTTAATTTGTGTGCAGAATCATTCATAATCATATAAAAGACTTTTTAATATAAGCACCATATCATACGCTTGCGCGATCGTCCATAAACCTTTTGGGGGATAACAGCCTCCTCGTAAATACGGATAATTCTATTGGTCACACACTGTTTACAAGGCTTTTTTATGATACATATTCGCTACTTTGGCATACTACAAACAGCACTGAATACCCGAGAAGAACAACTCGAATGGCTAAACGGTGATACAGATTCACTGCTGGCACATTTACGCGCGCGCGGCGAGCCGTGGTTGAGCGCACTTTCTCCTGAAAAAGTGTTCAAAATTGCGGTCAATCGCCAATTAATTCATGCCAACACACCGATTGCAGATGGCGCGGAAATCGGATTTTTGCCACCGGTAACAGGGGGCTGATATGAGTCAGGCCTCATCCCCTATTTGGCGTGAAGTTCGCATCCAAACACATGAATTCAACTTGGGTGAAGAGGAGCCGCGCATCCGTCAAAACGCCCATAATGCCGGTGCGCTGGTTGCATTCCAAGGTATGGTGCGCGAGTTTGATCACGCACAATCATTGCAAGCTCTGTTTTTAGAGCATTACAAAGGCGTAACCGAAGCGGAAATCGAGCGCATCATGGATGAGGCGGCAACACGTTGGCCACTTTTAGCCGCGCAAGTGATCCATCGCGTCGGCCTGCTGCACGCGAGTGAGCCGATTGTGTTGGTGCAGGTTTGTGCCGAACACCGCGCAGAAGCATTCAGCGCGGCACAATTCATCATGGATTACCTGAAAACCCAGGCACCGTTTTGGAAACGCGAGCACCGCACGGATGGCTCCGCGGCATGGGTTGCGGTCAAAGACAGCGATCAGCAAGCCAGTGACCGTTGGGCATGAACGCATCTTTCAGCATCTCCACCCCGCACGAAAAAATCGCCGGACTGATATTGGCCGGCGGACAGTCCAGTCGTATGCAGGGTCGGGACAAAGGATTGCAAAGACTCAACCAGCAGCGTTTGGTTGAACACGTCCTCAGCCGTTTACAACCTCAGGTAAGGCAAATCTGGCTGTGTGCCAATCGCAACATGGAGCAATACCAAAGCCTTGGCTCACCCGTCTTTAGTGATGATACGACTTTTCTCGGTATGGGACCGCTGGCCGGTATCGCCAGTTTTGCCGAGCATCTCCCCGAGGAATACACTCATGTCCAGCTCGCGCCGTGTGACACACCGTTTATACCCGAGGATATGACAGCGCGTTTATATGCCGCAATGCATACTCATGGGGCGCAAGCGGCTTTCCCTAAATCGGTTGAAAGCGCTCATTACAGCTGTGCGCTGTTTCACCGCTCATTACTCACTGTCGCTGCGGATGCTTTAAACAACGAACAACGCAGTTTACATGCTTGGCTGGCGCAGCAGCATGCGCTGGCCGTAGCGGGTTTTGATGAAGCGGCATTTACCAACCTCAATACGCCCGAACAATTACAATTGCATACCCAACATTTTGGAATCCATCATGCTTGACTATCCTACCGCGCTTGAACAACTGCTCGCCGAAGCGAGCCTGCACCGCACCGAGCTCATCCGAGTTCCGCTGATCAATAGTCGCAGCCACTACCTCGCGCATGATCTCTCGGCGCAGCATGATATGCCCCAGTTTGATAACAGTGCCATGGATGGCTACGCCTTGTGTCTGCATCCATCAGTCAATGAGCTGAATTATCAACTCACCGGACGCATCGCTGCGGGAGAGTCGGCTGAGCCATTTCAACTGCACACCGGCCAAGCCGTACGAATCTTTACCGGCGCACCGATTCCTCAGGGCTGCAATGCTGTAATTGCTCAGGAAAATACCAAAACCTCCGGTGAAAAACTAATTTGCCTCAAGCCCGCACAATTAAATGACAACATCCGCCGCCGAGGCGAAGATTTTGCCGTGGGCACAACGATACTGCCGAAAGGACTTTTACTCACACCCGCAGCCATTGGCTTGGCAGCTGGTCAAGGCTATGCCGAGCTGCCCGTGCATCGTTGCCTGCGCGTGACCGTATTCTCCAGTGGCAATGAACTGCTCGAACCCGCGCAAACGCTGCACAGCGGCGCGATTTACGATGCGAACCGCTATCAGCTCATCACTTGGCTCACCGAGCTCAACTGCGACGTGACCGATGGCGGCATTTTGCGCGATGATCTGGCGTACACGAGCGATCTACTACAGCGGGCCTGCGAGAGCAGCGACCTAATCATCACCAGTGGCGGCGCATCGGTGGGTGAAGAAGATCACCTCAAAGCAGCGATCACACAGATCGGCACGCTCACTCAATGGAAGCTGGCGATCAAACC
>CAYZVI010000139.1:0-4468 GCA_964481695.1 uncultured Hydromonas sp.
ACGCAAACCATCATTTTGTTCCAAGACATCACACTCGTTTATGCCGTGGGCTGGAAAGACTTTTTGGGCGCGGGCAGCACTTTGGCGGGGATCAATAATCGCCCGACTGAGTTTTATCTGTTTGTGGGCGTGATTTACTTTGTGATTTGCTATGCCTTGTCCAGCTATGTCAAACGCTTGCAGAACAAAATTGCGATTGTTCGTTGAGCAAATGATCAATAATAGAAAAGGATTCACACAATGATTGAGATTAAAAATGTATCCAAGTGGTATGGTGATTTTCAAGTTTTGACCGATTGCACCGCCACGATTAATAAAGGTGAAGTGGTGGTTGTCTGCGGCCCATCCGGTTCAGGTAAATCCACTTTGATTAAAACCGTTAATGCGCTTGAACCGATTCAGAAGGGCGATATCGTGGTTAATGGTACTTCACTGACCGACCCGAAAACCAATTTGAACCAACTGCGCTCGCACATTGGCATGGTGTTTCAAAACTTTGAACTGTTCCCGCACATGAGCATTGAGCAGAACTTGGCACTGGCGCAGATGAAGGTACTCAAGCGTGGTAAAGACGAAGCTTATGCCAAAGGTAAGAAGCTGTTGGAGCGTGTGGGCTTGGCGGCGCATGCGCATAAATTTCCGGGACAACTATCCGGCGGTCAACAGCAGCGCGTGGCGATTGCCCGTGCGCTGGCGATGGATCCGATTGCGATGCTGTTCGATGAGCCGACCTCGGCACTCGATCCGGAAATGGTCAATGAGGTGTTGGATGTAATGGTTGAATTGGCCAATGAAGGTATGACCATGATGTGCGTGACGCATGAAATGGGCTTTGCGCGTAAAGTCGCCAATCGCATTATTTTCATGGATCACGGCAAAATCGTTGAAGATTGCTCCAAAGATGAGTTCTTCGGTCATCCGCAAAATCGAAGCGAGCGTGCTAAACAATTCCTGTCCAAAATTTTGGCACATTGATCAACGCTGCTCTTTCGCGTAACGATTGCCCTCGATATGTTCGAGGGCAATTTTTTAGCCGTGATAAAATGCCAAACTTCACACAAAACAGAGGCGAGATGATGAAACCACAACTACATTTACACGCATTCAATCCGCAACCTTTCACCGCGCGTCGCGCACGGCTGGCGCAAACCATGCGCTCGATGAATCCGAGTGGCACATCCATTGCGATTGTACAAACTGCTGCCGAAGTCGCGCGTAACCGCGACGCTCATTTTGATTTTCGTCCGGATAGCTATTTCTACTATCTGACCGGTTTTGCCGAGCCGGAATCGGTGTTAGTGATGTTGGTGACGGCGAACTCATCCCGCAGCATTATCTACTGTCGTGAAAAAAATTTGGAACGCGAGATTTGGGATGGTTATCGTCTTGGGCCGGAAAACGCCGTGGCGCATTTGCAGGTAGATGAAGCGCGACCGATTGAGGATCTGGCGATGGATTTGCCGAATTTGTTGGGTAACACGCAGGCGATTTTTGCGCCGCTGGCATCGAATACGAAACTGGATTCATGTTTGGCTGAAGCATTGAATGTCACGCGCAATCTGGTTCGTAGTGGCGTGGGCGCGCCGGCGACGCAGCATGATTTATATGCCATCTTGGATGAGATGCGTTTGCGCAAAGATGCGGTAGAGCAGCAATGGCTGCACGCGGCTGGCAAAATTTCCGCATTAGGTCACATCCGTGCAATGGAACAATGTCGAGTTGGTTGGCGAGAGCTGGATTTGGAAGCTGAGCTGCGTCATGAGTTCATGCGTGCGGGAGCGCAAGAGGTGGCGTATAACAGCATCGTCGCCGCAGGGGCAAACGCGTGCTGCTTGCACTATCGCGCCGGTTTAACCGAGTTAAAAGACGGAGATTTATGCCTGATCGACGCAGGTGCGGAGTACGGCTACTACGCGGGCGACATCACGCGCACATTCCCTGTGAATGGTAAATTCACGAAACCGCAGCGTGAGATTTACGAATGTGTGCTCGCGGCACAAGCCGAAGCGATTCGCCTGACCAAAGCCGGAGCAAAGTTTGATGAGCCGCACAATGCCGTGGTACGTGTGCTAACGCAAGGTCTGTTGGACTTGGGTATTTTGGATCACAATAAAGTCGGCTCGCTTGAGGATGCGATGGCACAAAAAGCCTACCAACCGTACTTCATGCACCGAACGGGGCATTGGATTGGTTTGGATGTGCATGATTGCGGGGCATACAGCGTAGGGCAAATCACTGACCCAAATGATGCGAGTAAAACTTTGCCGGCATGGCGTACGCTGGAAGCTGGTATGGCGCTGACCATTGAGCCGGGCTTGTACTTCCGTCCAAGTGCGGAAGTGCCTGAAGAATACTGGAACATAGGTATTCGCATTGAGGACGATGCGATTGTGACTGAAAATGGCTGCGAGTTAACCACGCGCGATGTGCCGGTTCAGGCCGATGAAATTGAACGATTGATGAAGAAATAAATCGAATGATGAAGCATTGGCAAGCGTGTTTCGCATCTGTATGGGTCGGTGTTTGGTTAACCGGATGTGCCGTCGCACCCGCGTTGCCCCCGGAGCAGCGACCACAGAATTGGGCGCAAAAGGTCGGCTCTGTCGAGCTGCGCACGGATGCGCGTTTGCCTAATCTTTATCAAGTATCACCGGTTTTATACCGATCCGCACAGCCCGGCATAGATGGATTAGAAATATTGAATCAACAATTAGCACGTCGCTACGGTATGCCAATGGAAATCAAAACGGTGATTTCGCTACGCAACAATGCAGGTGATGATGCGTTGGTCAAGCCAGTTGGCGTGCGCTACGAGCAGATTCGCTTTGACACATGGCATGTCAAAGACGAGGACGTGAAACGATTTTTACAACTGGTGCGTGATCCGAACAATCAACCAGTGCTGCTGCATTGCAAACACGGCGCAGATCGAACCGGCATGATGGTCGCCATTTACCGCGTGGTAGAGCAAGGTTGGAGTAAACAAGCAGCCATTGCAGAAATGACCCAGGGTGGTTTTGGTTACCATCCAATTTGGTCAAATTTAATTCGATATATTGAAAATATGGATACGCCGAGTCTAAATCAATAAAAATACATATAAAATAAATATATATAAATGAGCAATAAAAGTCGCATGTTTTGTCAACTAATATTAACTTCCACCGTTATATTGCCTACAAATTACCATTGTTAAAATTTAATCTGATCACAAAAATCTATTAAATAATTGTTAGTAAATATTCATTTATATTTATTTTGTGAATAAATACATCTTTTGTTTCTACTTATTTCTGAGTATCCTCATGCTGATTTTTTAAGCTTGTGGTATTATTGCATACCCGTGCGGTTTTCTAAATGCTGAATTTTTTCGAGGTAGCTATGTTAACAAGAGTAATCAATAAATTTATTTTGAGCAGTGGTGTAATTGCATCCATCTTTTTGGTGGGTTGTGGCACAGATGGAATTGCTCGAGTAAGCACAAAGGATGGTTATTTAAGTGAAACTAAGATTCAACTGCCGAAAAAAGAATCCGATGAGATAGGTCATATTGTCTTTATCCGTAAAGAAATGGCGAATAAAAATATCCCGACGGTTTTTATAAATGAACGTGTGGTTGGCTCCTTGCCAATTGAGCGTTATTCAGAAACGCTGGTATGCCCAGGGGTTCAAACAATTCGGATTGGCACAAGAACAGATGTGGTCAAAAAAGGCCAAGATCAAAGCTTTAGCGTTGCTCCGGGTGCTAAGTACTATATCCAAGTTTATGAATTGAATAATGAAGACTTTGGATATCGCTTGGTGAGTGAGCAAGAAGCTGCTCAGCTGCAAAAGGGGCTCACGCAAAGTCACATCATCAATCGCCACCAGCCTATTTGTAATGCGCCACTCAAAGTTCTCAAAAGCATTAACTTGGCAGCAGACGCATTATTCAAATTTGACTCGACACAAATGCTTCCTGCAGGTCAGGCTCGTGTTGATAAATTAATACAAGATATCCAGAGCATGAATGCGCAAATTGAGAAAATTCGTATCGTTGGACATACAGACCGCCTTGGCTCTATTCCGTACAATGATCGTTTGTCTTTAGGAAGATCTAATTCAGTTGCAAATTACATGAAGCAGCGTGGGCTCAATATGCAAATAGAAACGCAGGGTAATGGCAGCCGTGAGCCAGTTACTGATGGTTGTTTCAATGTCAAATCAAGACTACCACTGATTGCTTGCTTACAGCCCGATCGTCGAGTTAGCATCGATCTAATGGGATCTACAGAGTTTACAGATAACAAAGGCATGAGCTCTAAATAACTAATTATTTGCCACCTTGCATGATGCAAGGTGGCGTATCCATATTTAAAGAGGCGTTAAAATGATCAATGATATCCAAATCATTACCAAAAGTACTAAAACAACGGAAGAAAACACGGTGGTTGTTAAAGTGGGTCCAGGCAAAAGTGGACAACCAACG
>CAYZVI010000140.1:0-4446 GCA_964481695.1 uncultured Hydromonas sp.
TCGTTGTCGTTGGTGTTGATGAAAAACTGTGCGGTCGCAGAGTGCGGATCAGAGGTGCGTGCCATCGCGATGCTGTATTTTTCGTTTTTCAGACCGTTGTCCGCTTCATTGGTGATCGGTGCGGCTGTTTTGCCTTTTTCCTTCATGTCGGCTGTGTGGCCGCCGCCTTGGATCATGAATTTTTTGATCACACGGTGAAAAATCGTGCCGTCGTAGTGACCGGCTTTCACATATTCGATGAAATTGGCAACCGTTTTCGGTGCTTTTTCGGCGTTCAATTCAATCACGATCGCGCCGAGATTGGTGGTCAGACGTACTTTTGACATGGTGTCCTCAATGTGTGGGGTTAAAAAAAGAACCGTAATTATAGTATACTGACGGGCAAATTGTTCAAACTTGGACGGGCAGCCGTTCTTTCTCATCAAGTGATTATCATTCATTATGCTACATATCTACAATACCTATTCACGCCAAAAAGAAGTATTCAAACCCCTCGATCCGAAACACGTGCGCATGTACGTCTGCGGTATGACGGTGTATGACTACTGTCATCTGGGTCATGGGCGTATGGTAGTGGTGTTTGACATGGTGCAACGCTGGTTGCGTGCGTCTGGCTACGACGTGACCTATGTGCGCAACATCACCGATATTGACGACAAAATCATCAAGCGTTCGCTGGAAAACGGCGAGCCGATTCGTGCATTGACCGACCGATTCATCGGCGCGATGAACGAAGATTTTGCCGCTTTGGGCATACAAAAGCCCAACCACGAACCGCGCGCGACCGAGTACGTGCAACAGATGCTCGACATGATCGGTACGCTTGAGCAAAACGGTTTGGCGTATCAAGCCGACAGCGGCGACGTGAACTACGTCGTGCGCGGGTTCAAAAAATACGGTCGCTTGTCCGGTAAATCATTGGATGAGCTGCGTGCGGGCGAACGTGTGGCGGTTGCCTCGGACAAGCGCGATCCGCTGGACTTTGTGCTGTGGAAGAGCGCGAAAGCGGATGAACTAGAGGATACCAAATGGGCATCGCCGTGGGGCTTGGGTCGTCCGGGTTGGCACATTGAGTGCTCGGCCATGAGCAAAGCCTTGCTCGGTGACTGCTTCGACATTCACGGTGGTGGCGCGGATTTACAGTTCCCGCATCACGAAAACGAAATCGCCCAGTCCGAAGGCGCGCTGTGCGGTGGTGATGGCTGCGCGTGCGACGAACACGACAAGCCCACTGGCTTTGTACGCTACTGGATGCATAACGGTTTTATCCGCGTAGACAATGAAAAAATGAGCAAATCGCTCGGCAATTTTTTCACCATTCGTGATGTACTACAACAGTACGATGCCGAAGTCGTGCGCTTTTTCATCCTGCGTGCGCAATACCGCAGCCCACTCAACTACTCGGTGGATACGCTTGATGATGCGCGTTCAGCATTGGCGCGTTTATACACTGCACTCAAAACCTTTGCTGGCTTGCAAGCGGGCGCAGTGGATTGGAACGAGCTGCACGCTGCTGCCTTCAAAGCCGCGATGGACGATGATTTTAATACGCCGGTAGCCGTATCGGTACTGTTCGAGTTAGCGAATCACATCAACAAAACCGCGGACGCCGCCGCCGCACAACAGCTCAAATCACTCGCAGGCGTATTGGGCTTGCTCGGACGCGAAGCCGAAACGTTTTTACAAGCGGGTGGGCAAAACGACGAAGTGGATGTGGCGCAAATCGAATCATTGATCGAACAACGCAAAGCCGCCAAAGCAGCAAAAGACTTCGCCCAAGCCGATGCCATCCGCGCACAACTCACCGAAATGGGCATAGCGATTGAGGATAAACCGGGCGGTGCGGTGGATTGGCGCCGTGGTTGATGAATGCCTTAATAATCAAAACCCCACTGAACTATCAGCGGGGTTTGATTTACGAAGCCAGCGGATGAATGTGGCCAAACTCTTGTTTTTTCGCTACTCGTTTGCCTTTGACCAATTCCGGCTGCTTTTTATCGGTCACGCAGTCGGCATTGATGATGACCTCCACGATGTCGGTTTGTGACGGCAGGTCGAACATCACGTCCAACAGGGTTTCCTCAACGATGGAGCGCAGGCCACGCGCACCAGTTTTGCGCTGCATGGCTTTATCGGCAATCGCCTCCAGTGCTTCGGGCGTGAAGGTGAGTTTGACGTCTTCCATACCGAGCAGGGCGGTGTATTGTTTGACCAGCGCATTTTTCGGCTCAGTCAAAATCTGAACCAAAGCGTCTTTGTCCAGATTGCTCAGGCACGCCCAAACCGGCAGACGACCGATCAGCTCCGGAATCAGGCCGAATTTAATCAAGTCTTCGGTTTCTAACTCTGCCAGCAGCTCGCCGATGGCGCGTTCTTCGGGTTTGCGCACATCTGCGCTAAAGCCGATGCTGCCTTTTTCGGTACGCCCCGAAATCATGCGCTCCAAGCCATCAAATGCGCCACCGCAGATAAACAGAATATTGGTGGTATCGACTTGGATGAACTCTTGATTCGGGTGTTTGCGGCCGCCTTGCGGTGGAATGGAGGCGACCGTGCCTTCAATCAGTTTGAGCAGGGCTTGTTGCACGCCTTCACCCGATACGTCACGGGTGATGGATGGGTTTTCGCTTTTACGCGTGATTTTGTCGATCTCGTCGATGTAGATAATGCCTTTTTGCGCTTTTTCCACGTCGTAATGGCAGGCTTGCAACAGCTTTTGTACGATGTTTTCGACGTCTTCGCCCACATAACCGGCTTCGGTCAGCGTCGTGGCATCGGCCATAACGAACGGCACATTGAGCATACGAGCCAAGGTTTGCGCGAGCAGGGTTTTGCCCGATCCGGTCGGACCGATCAGCAGGATGTTGCTTTTGGCCAGTTCGACATCGGTGCGTAGTTTTTCATTCGCATGACGCAGGCGTTTGTAGTGGTTATAGACCGCGACAGACAGCACTTTTTTCGCGGGTTTTTGACCAATGACGTAGTCATCCAAGTGCTCTAAAATTTGTTGTGGCGTAGGTAACTCGCTGCTTTCGGCTTCTTTTGTGTTGGCGTCGTTGGTTTCTTCCAGCTTCAGAATGTGACCGCAAGTTTCGATACATTCATTGCAAATGTAGCCGTTCAGGCCTTCAATAAGTTTTTCAACTTCGTTTTTGGATTTGCCGCAAAATGAGCAGGAGAGGTTGCTATGGTTGTCGTTTGTCATAGTTATCCTTTACAGCGCTGCGCGTGAAGTCAGTACTTGGTCAATCAGACCGTATTCAACAGCCGCTTGAGCCGACAAGTAGTTGTCGCGATCGGTGTCGTTCACGACTTTTTCCAATGGCTGACCGGTACGCTCGGCGATGATTTTGTTCAAACGTTCTTTGATGAGCAAGATTTCACGCGCGTGAATTTCGATGTCAGACGCTTGCCCTTGCATCCCGCCCAAAGGTTGGTGAATCATGACGCGGGAGTGTGGCAGTGAGAAGCGTTTACCTTTTGCTCCAGCAGTCAGTAAGATCGCGCCCATGCTCGCAGCCATACCGATACACATAGTGGATACGTCGGGTTTGATAAATTGCATGGTGTCATAGATGCTCATGCCGGCGGAAACTGAGCCGCCCGGTGAGTTGATATAGAAATGGATGTCTTTATCCGGATCTTGGCTTTCCAGAAACAACATCTGAGCAACAACCAAATTAGCGGACTGGTCATTTACGGGGCCAACCAAGAAAATAATACGCTCTTTGAGCAGGCGAGAGTAAATGTCAAATGAGCGTTCGCCGCGGCTGGTTTGCTCCACGACCATCGGAATCAGTCCGAGATTTTGAGGTTCGTTGTACAGCATCTGTATGTCCTTTTTATGATGTTCTGTGCGATAGAAAAGTTTTAACATGATACTCTAAAAAGTCAGGTTTTCGTTTGTACGATGCTGGTTTTTTGTGTATCTAAATGTGTAATGATTCTATATGTATATAAAACCCTTTAGGCGTAAGTCAAGCTGAGATTAAAAAACGACGCTGTTCAAGCGCCGTTTTTTTGAAATAGCATCAAGACGAGCGTTTATCAGGTTTGTGGGTTCATCAATTCTTCAAATGAGATATCTTTAGCAGTTACTTTCGCTTGTTTCAATGCCCACTCAACCACGTTGTCTTCCATAGTGATGGCTTCGATTTCAGATTTTCGCTGTGCGTCACCCATATACCATTTGACGAAACCTTGTGGATCTTCGTAAGCGGCAGCGATGTTTTCAACGTGTGCTTGAACTTGTTCAGGAGTCGCTTGCAATGAGTTGGTTTTAACGATTTCAGCGATCAATAGACCTAATCGAACGCGGCGAGTAGCGCGATCTGTGAAGATGTCCGCTGGCAAAGTCATTTTGTCGTCAACAGGAATGCCGCGTGCGCGCAGGTCGGCACGTGCGTTTTGTTGCAGACGTTCTATATCTTCGTTCACCATAGCCAT
>CAYZVI010000141.1:0-4425 GCA_964481695.1 uncultured Hydromonas sp.
CATACAATACTTATTCTGATTCTAACCCTAAGCTCTCGAGTATAATTATTCTTTTAAATTTTAGTTGAATAAAGACGCTCCTCGCCTCTTGAATTTAAACACCTACCAGAGATATTTATGAGTTCACCAAGCACACAAACATCAACCGTACGCACACGTTTTGCGCCGAGCCCAACGGGCGCCTTACACATTGGCGGTGCTCGCACCGCACTGTATAGCTGGGCCTTGACGCGGCATTTTGGCGGTACCTTTGTACTGCGAATCGAAGATACGGATGTCGAACGCTCTACGCCTGAGAATGTCACCGAAATTTTAAACGCAATGGCATGGTTGGATTTGCACCATGACGATGGTCCATATTACCAAATGCAACGCATGGATCGTTACCGCGAAGTGATCGAGCAGATGTTGGAGAACGGTACTGCATACCACTGCTACTGTTCAAAAGATGAACTCGAACAAATGCGTACAGAGCAGGAAAAAAATGGTGAGCGCATCAAATACAACGGTTTATGGCGTCCTGAAAATGGCAAAACCTTGCCTGCAATCCCAGAAGGTGTAGAACCCGTTGTCCGTTTTAAAAACCCAACAGACGGTTCAGTCGTTTGGAATGATGTTGTTAAGGGTGAAATTGTCATCAATAATATTGAGCTGGACGACTGGATCATCGCTCGCGCCGATGGCACGCCAACATATAATTTCTGTGTGGTCGTTGATGATTGGGATATGGGCATCACGCACGTGATTCGCGGTGATGACCATGTCGGCAACACACCCAAACAAATCAATGTACTTCAGGCGCTCGGCGCACCTTTGCCTCAGTACGGGCATATTCCGATGATTCTGGGGCCAGATGGCAAAAAATTGTCTAAACGCACTAATGCAACCGCTGTAATGGACTATGAACGTTTGGGTTATTTACCAGAAACGTTGTGCAACTATTTAGCACGTTTGGGGTGGGGGCATGGCGACGATGAGATTTTTAGCCGCGAGCAATTCATCGAATGGTTTGATTTAACCAATTTGTCTAACTCCCCTGCTCAGTGGGATCCTAAAAAATTGAATTGGTTGAATAATCACTACATCAATCAAAAACCCAATGATGAGCTGTGTGCATTGATTAAACCTCGTTTAGAGCAACGTTTGACGAACTACACCCACCACTTGCCAGTCGACAATGCATCTTTAAATGCGTGGGTAGCGCTTTTTAAATCACGAGCAGATACATTAAATGACATTGTTGACGCAATTGAGACTTTTTATCTGCCTTATGCGCCGAACAAAATCTTGATCGCCAGCCATTTAAACGAAGTCAATCGCCCTGCCATGACTGATTTTGCCGCACAAGTTGAGGGCGTCGCATGGGAAAAAGAAGCTATTCACGAACTGATTCAAAACACATTGGCCAAACATGATCTAAAAATGCCAAACTTTGGTCGTCCACTACGCGCAATATTGCTGGGGCAGATTCAAAGTCCATCGTTAGATAACGTGATTCATATTTTGGGTCGCGATACCGTAGTTGAACGACTCTCCAGCGCACTGAAAATGGATTTATCGGTCGAATAAAATTCTGACTAAAAATAGCTCAACAAAAAGGCTGATTCGTTTGAATCAGCCTTTTTATTATCTTTATGAGGCACTACGACTGCATTGCCCAAAGTAAAATGGCTAACAACTGCGGCGATATAATCCGCGTAAACATCACCAACGGATATACGGTCGAATAAGCCAATGCCGCCGCGCCGCTTTCCTCTTTGATTGAGGTCGCAAATGCCAAAGCAGGTGGATCTGTCATTGAGCCGGCCAAAAGCCCGCTGAGTGTCAAATAATTCAATTTACCATATACACGCGCAACGATACCTGTAATCAACAGCGGTAATAAAGTAATAATGGTACCAACGGCCAACCACTGCAAACCATCGCCATGCAATAAGGTGTGGAAAAACTCTCCGCCCGCCTTCAGTCCAACCACAGCCAAGAACAACACAATACCCATTTCGCGCAAGGCCAGATTCGCACTGGACGGCATCAACCAGTAAAATTTACCCAATGTCCCAATGCGCGCCAAGATCAAGGCCACAATCAACGGACCACCAGCCAAACCCAACTTCAATGGCACGGGGAATCCCGGAACCGCAATCGGAATCGAGCCAACCAAAACACCGAGTAAAATCCCGATAAATACAGGCAGCATTTGCACCTGTTGTAGTTTCTTCTGGGCATTCCCCACAATATCCACTACCGAGGCAATTGAATCGACATTCCCCACCAAGTTCAGCACGTCACCAAACTGTAAAGTCATATCACCGGTTGGCACCAATTCAATACCCGAACGGCTCAAGCGAGACACCACCACATCATGCTGGCGAATCTCACGGATATGCTTACCAAAGGCCTGCTCATGGGTCACAACTACACGCACTGAACGCAGATCAGTACCTTTGGTGGTCATAGACTCATCAACCACCTCACCCAGAATCAACTGCACGCGTTTGATGTACTGCTCATCGCCCACCAAATGCATGATATCACCGCTATGTACCTGCGTATCCGCCGTTGGGACTGTCAGCGTACCGCCACGCTTAACGCGAGAGCAAATAACGCTGTGACCTTCAAATCCAGGAATATCACGGATTTTAAGCCCATCCATATTGGTATTGGTGATGCGAACATTCAATGTGTTTAGAGCCTCTTTTTCGCCTGTTTCAGATTCGTATGCAGCATGCTCGCGATCAATATTGATTTTAAAGAACCAACGAATCAGCCAGAAACTCAGTAAAATACCAACGATACCAAAGGGATATGCCATCGCATATGCCATACCCATAGTGGAAGTAATATTAGTCATGCCCAGTTCGGTCAAGATCTGTTGCCCAGCACCGAGGGAAGGCGTATTGGTCACCGCGCCAGAATAAATCCCCAAGACTACTGGCAACGGCAGATTGAAGAAGTAAAACAAACCGATGACACAGAGCGCGCCCAAGCCAACGATCATCAAAGCAAATAAATTAAGCTTCAATCCTGACTTTTTCAAAGATGAAAAAAAACCGGGCCCAACTTGAATCCCGATGGTGTAGACAAACAAAATCAGCCCAAACTCTTGAATAAATTGCAGCGTATGCTTATCCAGCTCTAAGCCATATTTCTTAACAAAATGCCCCACTAAAATACCACCGAACAAAACGCCGCCGATACCAAAACCAATACCCTTAACTTTTACCTGTCCCAACCACAAGCCCAGCACGGCTACCAAGGATAAAAGACTCGCTGTAATCGCTACATCACTCATCGTATTCACTTCTTTTAAAACGAAAATTGTTTAGGCCAGAATCAAATCTCAGGCTAAATTGTACTCTGATTAGGCAATGAAACCAGTTTCTTTAACTGCATTTAACTTTCAATTTAGAAAACAAAATCTATTAACCTATTGATTCTAAACGAGTCTTATAAAAAAACGATTTCAACAAACAAATAAAATCAAAATAATCGGATTTTTTTCTGTGGCTACACAGAAAACTTTTACCAAACAAGGGGATTAAAATTAAATTGTATTGAAAAACATATATTTGTAGGATGAGCTTCAGACTCGCTCTACCATTATTATTGCTCACCCACCCATTGCATAAACAAATCATGAGTCCGCTTACTTGCAGCAGTCTGTGCATTTGCATGGTCAAAGATTGATACTACTGCATAACGCTTACCGCTTCGCCCATCGATAAAGCCAGCAATGGCGCGAACATCATTCAACGTACCTGTTTTCATCCGACCTCGCCCGACCATATCGGTATCGAGCAAACGGTTTTTCACTGTACCTTCCATACCAATGCGCGGCAAACTGGCATAAAAAGCTGGATTCTGGCTGGCTTTAACCAACATCTGCCCTAACTCCTGCGCACTGATACGTGTTGCCCGAGATAATCCCGAACCATTACCCATAACAATGCTCCGATCAGACAGACCCGCCGATTGCAATAACCGATGAGTTTCCTGAGCACTTTTCTCCAAAGTGGCCGGTTGACCGTTTTGCTGTGACAGATTTAAATAAATCTGTCGCGCCATGACATTATTGCTGAAAAAATTCATATCCTTCAGCAAACTGGATAATGCGGGCGATGCTACTGACGCCAAAGGTTTCCAACGCGAGTTTTCTCCATTTTCCGCGACCGTTACATCCTGTACCTGATTTTGTGTCCAAGCGATATTCGGTGCAAAGCAGTCACGCCAACGTTGTAAAATCTTATCCCAGACACGCTCTACCGTACAGCTGGCCACATCCAAACTACTGCGGCCATTGAACAAAGCGCCAAACATACCCCGCGCATAATCATTGGCGGTGAGCTGGTAAGCATGCACATGCCATTGCTGTTCACCGCAGCCTGAGTAATACACGCCACCGACCACCGCCGAATAACCCATCAC
>CAYZVI010000142.1:0-4378 GCA_964481695.1 uncultured Hydromonas sp.
GCATGGGACGGCCATAAAAAAACAGCAACGCGTGAATTTGCGCAACTGTTCGGTTCACACCCCATTTTGTCCCCATTTCGCCCCAATGGAGAATGAATCTTTCGGCGATTGGTGTTAGTTTCATGCGGAATATAATAAACTTTCTGAATTTTTCCGTCAACACTGAAATATATGTAATACCAAAAGAGAGTAAGAAATGATTAAAAAACAATCAATTATCGTGTTTTTAAACAATTTTCAGTAGTTTAGACGGGCGAAAAAACCACACATTTAGCCCACCATTTAAAACGATTTCATATCTCAAATTGCGCGCCTGAGTGAACAGCCTTCAAAGCACTGACCCAACGCTTGGCCGCCAAGCCATAGTGTAATTTAATTTCATCCGCTCGCTCATACAACTGCACCCAATCCCGCGCAATCGGCTCGCCTTTAAACGCCAACGCAATGCGGTTGCCCTCATGAATTTCTGGCAGCGCCAACACACGCCCATCAAATGCTTCACGCAGATGACGCATATTTTTATCAAAGCTCGGATGATCGCCAAACAGATTCACCGTCATCATACCGTTGGCCTTGAGCGCATGAAAGCAGTCGGTATAAAACGTCACCGAATCACATACTGGCCCACGCGCACTGGCGTCGTACAAATCGATTTGCAGCACATCAAATATTCCCTGCTGCTCGCTCACCCACACCGCCGCATCCTGCTCCACCACGTCAATTTTCTCACTGATTGGCAAACGAAACATGCCATACGCCGCCGCAATCACATCAGGATTCAGCTCGACTACAGTAGAATGCGTACTCGGTAAATATTTATTTGTGAATTTGGTTAACGATGCACAGCCCATACCGAGCTGCGCCACGCATTTAGGTTCGTCTTTAAACAGTAAATACGCCATCATCATACGTGCGTACTCCAGCACCAGTTGATTCGGACGGCGCACATTCATCGCGCCCTGCACCCACGGCGTACCAAAGTGCAAATAGCGCACATCACCGATTTCAGAAAAAGTCACGGGTTCTTTTTGATAATGGCTTGATTTGGTTTTTTGAGATTTTTTCATAAACTTGTGAAACATTTGCGCAAAACAGATTAAATACAAGTCACGTATAATAGCACTTCAAATATGATTCCGATACACGATACATTTCCATTTAAACAAAGGGGATTTTTATGGCACAACATCACTCATTACTGATCTTAGGTTCCGGCCCTGCGGGCTATACGGCTGCCGTTTACGCCGCACGTGCCAATTTAAACCCAACTCTCATCACAGGATTAGAACAAGGCGGTCAATTGATGACCACCACCGAAGTGGAAAACTGGCCTGCCGACGCAGATGGCGTACAAGGCCCTGAGCTAATGGCGCGCTTTCAACAACACGCAGAGCGCTTCAACACGCAAATGATTTTCGACCACATCCACACCACGCATTTGAGCGAAAAACCGATTCGCTTGGTCGGTGACGCAGGCGAATACACCTGCGACGCACTCATCATCGCCACCGGCGCATCGGCGCAATACTTGGGATTGTCGTCCGAAGAAGCCTTCTCCGGCCGCGGCGTATCCGCCTGCGCGACCTGCGACGGATTCTTTTACCGCAACAAGCCGGTTGCCGTAGTCGGCGGAGGCAACACCGCAGTTGAAGAAGCATTGTACTTGGCAAACATCGCCAGCCATGTGACAGTGATTCACCGCCGTGACTCATTTCGCGCCGAGCCAATCTTGGTCGACCGCATGATGGAAAAAGTCAAAGAAGGCAAAATCACGCTCGAAACCCAGCAAGTTTTGGACGAAGTCTTGGGCGACGCATCCGGCGTAACCGGCGCTCGTTTGAAAGCCTTTGAAGGCGACGCGACCAAAGAAATCAAAGTCGATGGCGTATTCATCGCCATCGGCCACAAACCGAACACCGACATTTTCGTCGGTCAGCTCGATATGGAAAACGGCTATATCAAAACCCGCAGCGGCACTCATGGTAACGCCACCGCGACCAACATCGAGGGCGTGTTCGCCGCCGGTGACGTACAGGACCACATTTACCGCCAAGCGATCACCAGCGCCGCTACCGGCTGTATGGCCGCACTGGATGCGCAACGCTACCTCGAAGCACTGCACGCCAAAGCCAAATAATTGCATCAAAACTGCGTACAATGCCCTTCGGCGAAGGGCATTGCCTTAACCAAACATCGATCACAAAGCATCGCATGAAAGCAAAATCCTACGCAATCACCGATTTAGCCCAACTGCAAAAAGACCTGAAAAAGCAGGCCGAAGCACGCGCACAAACGGAAAAAGCCGCCAAAGCGCAACAAGTGCTCGAACAACGTATGAATAAAGAATTCATGCACGAAATGCGCGGGGTCACACCGATCAAAGCCAAAGATCGCTACATCCACCCGACTTCGCAGATCGAGCCAGCCGTACGCACGCACAGCGACCACGCAGAAAAACACGCGCAGCAGCGTGGACGACACAATCGTAAATCCGATCAATTCGATGCCCGCCATCTGCGTGATGACGAAAACGGCACCTACCTGCGCAAAGGCATCCCCGAAACGCTACTGAAAAAGCTGCAAAAAGGCGCGTGGGAGATCGCCGCGCGCATTGACCTACACGGCAAAACCGTCGAAGAAGCCCGCATCGCCACCAGCGCCTTTCTTTATCAATCGGTACAGCAAAACCACCGCACGGTCAGCATCATTCACGGACAAGGATTCAATTCAGAAAACAACGATGCGACACTACGCAGCCACGTGAAAAATTGGTTGGTACAAAACCCGAACGTCCTCGCCTTCTGCCACGCGCCGAAAAATGCGGGCGGTCATGGCGCGGTCGTGGTATTACTACACCAAGACAAACCCAAAACCGCCTAATCCATTTTTAAAAGGGCTATCGTGTTCCCGACCACCGTCATCAAGCTCATTTCGTGGATCGAAGCCATCGGCATCATCGCCTTTTGCATCTCCGGTTTCATCCGTGCGCAGCAGCACAAATTCGATCCGATCGGCGTATTCATCATTGGTTTTGTCACCGCATTTGGCGGCGGTACCCTGCGTGATCTGCTGCTTGATCGTCGGCCGTTTTTCTGGGTGGAGCATCAGGAATACATCATCGCTCTGTTTATCTTTTCATTGGTTGCGGGCAAAGTGCTGCACTTCATGCGACGCGTATTCACACTTAAAAGTATGCTGATTGCCGATGCGCTCGGTTTAGGATTATTCACCATCACCAGCACCGCACTTGCGCTGGACGCCGGTATGCCCTACTTCGTCGCCTCCATGTACGGTGTGATTGGCGCAGCATTTGGCGGTGTGATTCGTGATGTATTGTGTAACGAAACGCCACTGATTCTCATCGATTCTGAACCCTACGCTACCTGCTCATTCGCCGGTGCGTGGTTATATTTAATTTTGATGCACTTTCACGTGCAAGCAATTGTGAGTCTGGTGTTAGGCAGCCTGTGTGTGTTTATTCTGCGAATGATCAGCATGAAATATCAGTGGCGCGTACCGAGTGGGTTTTAATCACAGCGTTCAATGCTCACCCTCACTCGCATGATTACGGGTGTATTTCGGCAGTTCAATGGTGAGGTCTTTGTCAGCCACAATGGCTTGGCAGGACAGCCGAGACAAAGAGGTCAAGCCCCATGCCATGTCGAGCAAGTCTTCTTCTTGTTCTTCGATGTCGTTGAGTGAGTTGTAGCCTTGGCGCACGATGACGTGGCAGGTGGTGCAGGCGCAGACTTTCTCGCAGGCGTGTTCGATGTTCACGCCGTTTTGCAGCAAGTTGTCGCAGATCGACATACCTTGTTCGGCGGTGAATTCCGTGCCATTCGGGCAGATGTCGGTATGCGGGAGTACGGTGATTTTGGTCATTGTTTTTCTCTTTTCTGCATCACAGGCTGTCGATGGATTGCCCCGCCAACGCTTTACCTATGGCTTTATTCATACGGCGTGCAGCGAAGTCTTCGGACTCTGCGCCGAGCGCGTCAAATGCGGTACGCAGCTCGCTAATCGGCATGGTCTCATTTTGTGCAGCGAGCTGGGTCACTTCGTTCATACGGCTTTGTAGCGCGGTTCGCTCGGCTTCATCGAGCAGTTCGCCGTCTTCACTCAAGGCACTTTCCAGTGCAGCGAGCATACGTTGCGCTTCTACTGCGACTTCGCGCCATGCGCGCGCTTGCATATCCGCACCGGCATTTTGGTTGCCATCGGTGAGCATCTGCGCAATCGCTTCGTCGGTCAAGCCGTAGGAGGGTTTAACGGTGATTTCTGCTTGGACGCCGCTGTTCATTTCGCGCGCCGATACGGTGAGCAGGCCGTCGGCATCCACTTGGTAGGTCACGCGCACACGCGCCGCACCCGCAACCAT
>CAYZVI010000143.1:0-4366 GCA_964481695.1 uncultured Hydromonas sp.
AATAAGGATTTTATAATGACGATCCAAGCATTCATTTTTGATCTGGACGGCGTGATTGCCGACACCGCAGTATTTCACTATCAGGCATGGCGCAAGTTGGCCAATCGTCTGGGCTTTGACATTGACCACGCATTCAATGAAACACTCAAAGGCGTTGGCCGTATGGATTCGCTCAATCTGGTACTGGCGCATGGTGGCATTCAGATGTCTGAAGCACAAAAGCAAATCGAAGCAGAGCAAAAAAACCGTGAATACGTTGAACTAATTTCGCACATGACACCGGCAGATCTGCTACCCGGCGCGCTTGATACACTATTGGCAGTGCGCGCAGCCGGACTGAAAATTGCCTTGGCTTCCGCCAGTAAAAATGGCCCGATGATTCTGGAACGATTGCAGGTCACTGAATTGTTCGACACCATTGTCAATCCGGCTTTACTGAAAAATGGTAAACCAGATCCAGAGATTTTCCTCACGGCCGCCCAGCAACTACACGTACCGCCACAAGCCTGTATCGGCGTCGAGGATGCGATTTCCGGCATCGCCGCAATCAAAGACGCAGGCATGTTCGCCGTGGGTATCGGTGAAGCAAACGTTCTGACTCAAGCCGATGTTGTGTTGCCCAATTTACAGGGGTTTAACTGTACTGAGCTTGTTAGCATGGCACAAAACTAAATATCAAAAAGCCAGCGTCAATGCTGGCTTTTTGATGCTTCGCAAAATTACTTTTGCGTCGACTCGCGTACAACCAGTTCAGGATGGCGAGATTCGCACAAATCACCTTCCAATCGACCTGATATTTTTTCCATCAAAAGGTGAACGGCTCTCTCACCCATCTGGCGCACATTAACTCGCATAGAGGTTAGGCGTGGAGTAATGTAGCCCGACAAAGGAATGCAGTCAAAGCCTGCGAGCAAAAAATCTTTCGGCGCATACAAATCGGCCTGATTCATCGCATACATACAACCGATTGCCATCACATCATTCGCCGCGAAAATCGCATCAAAATCACACCCACTGCTCAGCAATTGTTGCCCCGCCAAATAGCCGCCTTGCTCAGTAAAGTCGCCCGGTAACAACATCGCTGGTTCTAAACCGTGACGTTTGAGCGCTTCAACCACACCTCGCTGACGCTCACGCGCCTCGTAATGCTCCTGCGGACCATTAATGAATGCGATTTTGCGCGCACCTTGAGCGTGCAAATGATCAATCATCACGCGGGTTGCGCGGATGTTATCGGTGACAATCGCTATGCCGGAACCATCTTCTTTAACGTGGTTAACCCAAACATTGGGCACATGACTGGTCACGCGATCCAATACATTGTCATCGGTTTCAGGAATTGCAAAAATCAAGCCATCCACTTTGCCGTATAAAGAACGTGCAATTTTTTGAACCGTTTTTTGCTTGCCATCAGTACCGGCCAACAATATATTTGAACCATGATGACGCGCTGCTTTTTCCAAACCCTTAATTAACTCTGGGAAAAATTCACTGTACATCTCTTGCGGAAAAATTACACCGATGACCTCTTGGCGACGCGTACTGAGGCTGCGTGCTCCAGCATTAGGCAAATAATTTTTTTGCTCGATGATTCCCAAAACACGTTCACGTAATTTCTCTGAAACCGATGGAGAGTTATTCAAAACGCGTGAAACCGTAGCCACCGAAACACCAGCGGCCTGAGCGATAGATCTAACGTTATGTCCCATAATATGCGCCTAATGACTTACCTTATATTTGAATTCTAGTGTTATTTTTAATTGTAACTGTTTTCAATCACACGGAAATACTTATCATCCAACTTTATTTTAATTCTTCAAACATAAATATGAATGGCTCATTTTGTACCTTATCTAACCAGACTGTCCCAAACCTTGTGTAATCGTTTGACCGAGACCGGCATCGGCGTGCGCAGCTCCTGCGCGAACAATCCAACCCTTAACTCTTCCAACAACCAACGAAACTCTACCAAGCGCACATCCACCACTTCATGCACCGCATTGGCCGCCCGTTGCGCACTCCACTCTCGCTGCCAATTTTGCTGTAGCGGCAGCATATCGCGCATACACTGCGCATCACGCTCCAAACCACCTTTGAGCTTATCGCAGCGCATCACCATCGCTTTGAAATACCGTGGGTAATGCACCAACTGCGTGTATGGTGATTGCTCGATAAATCCTTTTGGCGTGAGGAGTGCAATCTGCTCGCTGATGTCTTTATACTGCGCCGCATACGACTTGATACCCACTAGTTTTTTCTGCGCCGCTTGCCATTCGCTTAAAACGCTCATCACCACACGCGAGACCTCCTGCACGATCAAGCCCAAGCGCGTTTTCGCCTGTTCAATCATGCGTTCAAAGCCCGCTGCATTGGTTGGCTCGTGTTGCGCCTCATCCAATTGGCACGCGCGGCGCAAACTGACGCTCAAGATCTCCGCCTTCGCCTGCTCCAGCGTGCCCCCCGTCAGGCCAACAAATAGCATGCCCAGTTGTGTCGCATCAGGAATATTTTTCTCCAGATGCTTTAAATTATCCTTGAGCGCAATCCGCGCCAAACGCAGTAATCCGCGCGTATGCACCGCACGCGCCTGTACCTCATCGTCCCACACGCTCAGTTCGCAATGCTCGCCCATATCCTGCAAGGCCGGATAGCCGAACAAAGTTTGCTTGCCTTTTTGCAAACTCATCAACTCCGGCAACTCACCAAAGTCCCACGTTGTGATCGCCCGCCCAGCATCCAAAGATAACTCTGCTGCACCATGCGAATCCGTATTTTTGGCCACCGACTGCGCCGCCGTACTCTGAAACTGCTCACGCGCCTGCACGCCAAAATGCTGGCGCAGTAAAGCCAGATTGCGGCTCATTTCCACCTGACGGCCATATTCATCGAGTAATTTAAAATTCATGAATGAATGCAGCGAGAGTAACTCCAATTTAAAATCTGCTGTTTTCAGCTGCTGCATGGTTTGTAAACGCACGTATTCGATCAGCGCATCGATCAATGGCACTTGCCCAATCCTGCGCTGCTGATGCGCCCAATCGATAAAATTCTGTGAGAAATCCGGTAGCGGCACGCAATGACGACGCAGTTTTTGTGGTAAGGATTTGAGCAGGGCTTGCACTTTTTCCTTGAGCATACCGTCCACCAGCCACTCCACCTGCGTTTGCGACACAAAGTTCAAAACCGTCATCGGCACAGCCAACGTCACCCCATCGCGGTGCGAGCCCGGCTCAAAGTGATACGTCAACGCACAATCCACACCACCGACATTCATATTTTTTGGAAACAGATCCGTGGTGACACCGGAAGCCTCGTGCCGCATCAATTCATCGCGCGTCAGATACAAGCGCTTCGGCTCGGTTTTGATGATTTCATCGTGCCACTTTTTCAGTGTACGCGTGTCGCAAATTTCTTTCGGAATCACCGCATCGTAAAACGCCACGATCAATTCATCATCGACCAATACGTCCTGTCGGCGTGCTTTATGCTCGATTTTCTCGATCTGCGCGATCAATTGCGCATTGTGCGTGATGAACGGAAAACGCCCTTCTAACTCATGCTGTGCCACACCATCGCGGATGAAAATCTCGCGTGCCTCGCTCGGATTGATGCGTGCATAACTCACCGGTCGTGCGCTGTACACCACCAGCCCGTACAAAGTCGCGCGTTCATCGGCCTGCACCTGCCCCGATTTTTTGCGCCAGCGCGGTTCGGAATACGATTTGCTCAATAAATGCGCGGCGATTTTCTCCAACCATTTTGGCTCGATTTTCGCAATCGTGCGCGCAAACAAACGCGAGGTTTCGACCAGTTCCGCCGCCATCACCCACTGCGCATTTTTCTTACTCACGCTGCTGCCTGGCCACAGATAAAACTGGATGCCACGCGCCCCCAGATAATATTGCGAACGCTGCCCCATTTTCGCCTGACTCGCCTGCTGCTGCGCGGTGGCGTTCGGATTGGGTTTCGGCTCGTTTTTAAATCCCACATTACCGAGTAAACCGGTGAGCAACGCGCAATGCAGCTGCTCATACGTCGGTTCGGTTCCATTTTCTCGCCAGCCCTGTTCTTTCACCAGCGTTTTGAGTTGGCTGTGGACGTCGCGCCACTCGCGTAGGCGCAAATGATTGAGAAAGTTCGTGCGGCACAGATCCTGCAATTGGCGATTGGATTTTTTATGCACCACCGCCTCCTCAAACCATTTCCAGATTTTCAGATAGCTTAAAAATTCCGACTGCGGATCGGCAAACTTCACATGCGCCGCATCCGCCTGCTGCCGAGCCTCTTGCGGACGGTCTCGCACATCCTGCACCGATAAAGCTGCGGCGATAATCAGTGTTTCTTTCAACGCATTGTGCTCGCGCGC
>CAYZVI010000144.1:0-4302 GCA_964481695.1 uncultured Hydromonas sp.
GTTTAATTAAGACTCAAAATTCGCTCGCATCATGCGCAAGCACTCACCCAAGCATTATAGAACAAAGCTCTGATAATTTTTGGCGAAAGGATCTTTTATGCCGCACTTGACCCTCATTGGCTCGCTGACCAGCCCATATGTACGCAAAATTCGTATTTTATTTGCAGAAAAGCAGCTGCCATACGAATGGATCTTAGACGATGTATGGGGGAAAAACCCTCAAGTCAATGCGCATAATCCGCTCGGCCAAGTTCCTTGCTTGTTAGTGGATCAAAAAGATGCCGTAATCGACTCGCACGTCATTGCAGAGTATCTGGAGTTACTGGTACCGATGCACCTGCCCAAAGATCCGATGCAGCGCATTGAAGCACTCAAATGGGCCGCGCTCACTGACGGATTAATGGATGCCGCAGCCAAATATCGTGTCGAACAATTACGCCCCGAGAAATTACAATGGCCTACATGGCTTAAACGTCAGCGAGACAAGATAGACGCTGGATTAAGCATGATAGAAACGCATCTGTCCACACACCCGTGGTTGGCAAACGATAGCTACAGCGTTGCCGACATTGGCCTGATGTGCGTGCTCAACTTCCTCGATTTTCGACAACCCGACTACGCATGGCGTGACACATTTTTGCATATTGCAGGCTGGGAACACGCCTTGGCGAGCCAAGCGGCTTTTTCAGAAACATTGCCTAAGTAAATCAATATCTATATTTTAAATAAGCTAATTCCTGTTGGTTGTTCAACACAGTTTTCAGCCTACGACGGGAAAAAGCGCTGAAGAAATCCGACAAAAATAGTACAATACTGTTTTCATTTATTTCTGTCTTGAATAAAAATATGTCGAATATTTATTATGAGAAAGTCACCAGCGTGCGCCACTGGAATGACACGCTGTTCAGCTTTACCTGCACCCGTGATCCGGGTTTGCGTTTTATCAATGGTCAATTCGTCATGATCGGTTTGGAAGTCGACGGTCGCCCGCTAATGCGCGCGTACTCCATCGTCAGCCCGAACTACGAGGAACAGCTCGAATTTTATTCCATCAAAGTACAAGACGGCCCGCTGACATCGCGTTTACAACACTTGCAAGTCGGAGATGAAGTACTGGTTAGTAAAAAAGCCACTGGCACCTTGGTTCAAGACAACTTACTGCCGGGCAAAAACCTATACCTATTCTCTACCGGCACTGGCTTGGCGCCATTCATGTCCATCATCCGCGACCCAGATGTGTACGATCGTTACGAAAAAGTGATTTTGATTCACGGCGTACGCTATGTGAGCGAACTGGGCTACCATGAATATATTTTGAACGAATTGCCGAACAACGAATACTTCGGCGACGTGATCAAAGAAAAATTGATTTACTACCCAACCGTTACACGTGAGCCGTTCTACAATCAAGGTCGTCTGACAGACCTGATCATCAGCGGTAAATTAACCGATGACATCGGCATGCCGCGCCTGAACCGTGAAACCGATCGTGTATTGATTTGCGGCTCTCCATCCATGCTCCAAAGCTGCTGCGATATGCTCAATGACATGGGATTCAAAGAGTCACCGCGTATGGGTGAGCCGGGTGACTACGCGATTGAGCGTGCGTTTGTGGAAAAATGATCGGCACTCGATGCCATCAAAAAAGACACCGCTTGCGGTGTCTTTTTTCAGTCATGCAAAGATAAGATCATGCACGTGCACGCGCCGCCATAAACGGCCAGAACACCAAACCAACAAAGCCCGCCAAACCCGCACAAATACCCAGATGGTTCATCCAGTCAGCCAAACGTTTGACCTCACCGATTGATGATTTAATCAACATCGGATACACAAAGAACAGCACCACAAAACCTGCAATCGCCCACAGCAAAGCAGGAAAGAAGCCTTTGCGCCAGTTTTTTGGCTTACTGCTGTTCAATAGATATGCCAATACCAAAACTGCTAACATCGCCAACGGAATCGCCGGATAGAGCAAGCACCATTCATAAATAATATTGATACCCAACCAAAGTTCATACATATTAATTCTCCTAATCGTTCATCAAGCGATGTGTATTACACATGACCTTTGAGGGTGGCAACATACGCTGGTTTGAGCAACGCATACTTAAGTAACCAAGCCAAGTAGCTGTCTTTGAGCGGTTCAATCATCGGCAAGCTTGGAATCAAATTACCGTCGTAATCAAACTCGATCAACATCGCCGAACCCTCGCGAATCAGCAAAGGACATGAGGTATAACCATCAAATTTTTTATCCGCTGGTTTACCCTGAATGACCTGCAATAGGTTATGCACCACGATCGGCGTACTTTTCTTCACCGTCGCTGCGGTTTTACCACGCGGCGTTCCATTGGTATCGCCCAGACCGAATACATTCGAGAATACTTTATGTTGCAAGGTATCTTTGCTCACATTGAGCCAGCCTTTTTGCGGACCATCTTCTTGTACCGCCAATGCGCTGTTCACTACTGGCAAA
Source organism: uncultured Hydromonas sp. (assembly GCA_964481695.1). Lineage (GTDB taxonomy): Bacteria > Pseudomonadota > Gammaproteobacteria > Burkholderiales > Burkholderiaceae > CTSOIL-112. Next base: position 2,480 of record CAYZVI010000144.1, read on the forward strand.
ATCGCAGATTGTGGCGGAGCAATGTGAATGAAGTCGTAGCTTTCGGTCACTACTTGGTCATTTTCATTTTTAAAGTGCGCCTTACGGCCACCAATATCAATGCCGACCAAATTGCGGCTGTATGTTACCGGCACAGGGTTTTCCAACTTATTCCAACGCTCAATCACATTATCATTAACCGATTTAACACTGAAAATTGTCTTAGGCAATGCAGAAAAGAATTCCACTTTGCTTTGCCCCAATGTTCCCGCGCGTTTGAGGCGATCTTCCACCATAAAGGTGATTTTCAATGGTGCACCAGCACATTTGAGGAAGGTTTTTGGTAAAGTATTGAGCGCACGACCGCCTTTTTTTGCAAACTCATCCATGGCTTTCCACGTATTGACCGCAGCATCTTTACCCGGATATACGCTACCTAAACCATTTTGACCAATGGCGTTGACATCCATGCCTTCGATCGCATCCCATTTTTGGTGTGTACCAGTCGCAACGATCATGAAGTCGTATGGCACGGTTTGACCGCCGCTGGTAATCACTTGATTCGATTCTGGCTTAAATTCAGCGACAGACTCAGGAATCAAATCGACGCCCGCTGGCGTTAAACCTGCGTTGTCACCCAAGCTAACACCTGCTGCATCATTCCAAATACCCGTGCCGACCAATGTCAGACCGGGCTGATAAATATGCTCTTTTTTGGCATCGATGATGGTAATTTTTGCGTTAGGTAATTGTTTGCGCAAACGATGTGCCGCCGCTTGACCGCCCAAACCACTACCGACGATGACCACACGAACCGATTGGTTCACAATCTCAGCGGCGTGCGCATCTTGCGACTGAGTCAGTAGGTAGCCACCTAAGGCGCTGCTTCCCGAAACAGCAGCCGCGCTTTTTAAAAATGCGCGACGCTTTGCGTTAATAGGGGTTTGATCATGGCTCATTTGGCCTCCTTTATGAATCCAATTTATGAATAAATTATGATTGATTATAATGTCATTGACTTACAAAAATCCAACAATTCGTAGGTAGCATCGGCAATCCGAGCATTATTCCTGGATCCAACGGCGCACCGTTTGCTGATCCACTTCTTGAACCAACGCACTTAAACGCAGACGAGCGAGCACATACTGCTCTTTCGCTGCTTCTAAATTCAAACGCACCTGTGTGTTTTGGTTTTGCGCATTGAGCACATCCAATAAAGTACGATGACCGACCTCTTGACCGGTTTTAGTCGCGTCCAAGCGTGCTTCGCTGGCCTTGAGCGCAGTCGTCAATGCCGCCACTTGCATCTCTGCGGTCTTCGTACCGAGCCATGCAGCATTGATGTTTTGTGCAATGCTTTCCTGTGTGCGTTGCAGATCCATTTGAGCTTTTTTCAGCGCGGCTTGTGCTTCTTTATACTTCGCGCTGTCGTACCCGCCGGTGTATAAAGGCACAGTCAATTGCACGCCAATCATGCTGTTGTTTTGCTGGTTTTTAGCAACGCCGTAATCACCATCACCGCTCAGTTTTTGTCGACCAATTTGCCCAACCAGATCCACGGAAGCGGAGGCGCCGAGCGTGTATTCTTTCGCTTTGGCGTGCGCGGTTTGCACGGACAAGGCTTGCATTTGCAGTTCGATATTATTTTGCTTGGCTTTCTCCAACCACACCGCGACCGGCTCTAATTTTGGTAGCGGACTGCGCAAGCGCACGGCATTCGGCAGACTGGCCGGCACATGACCGATGGCGTCGTGCAGGCGTTGCAACTTGATCTGCAAATCGCTTTGTGCGCCATAATGCGCGGCTTGAATTTCCGCGAGCTGCGCTTGTGCTTCGTACACTTC
>CAYZVI010000145.1:0-4301 GCA_964481695.1 uncultured Hydromonas sp.
TGGCTGGCTCGACCGGTGTGTTGATTCCACCGAAAGGCTATCTGGAAAAACTGCGTGCAATTTGTGACAAGCACGGTTTGCTGTTGATTTTCGATGAAGTGATTACCGGTTTCGGTCGTCTCGGTGCGCCGTTTGCCGCGCAGTATTTCAACGTTACGCCGGACATCATGACCATGGCGAAAGGCTTGAATAACGGCGCGGTACCGATGGGCGCGGTGGTGTGTAAAAACGAAATTTACGATACCGTGGTCAATAGTGCGCCTGCGACTGCGATCGAGTTTTTTCACGGTTACACCTACACTGGCCATCCAATCGCAGCGGCATCTGCTTGTGCGACGCTGGATTTGTACCGTGATGAAAAATTGTTTGAGCGTGCGGCGCAACTGGCGCCCCATTTTGAAAGCGAAATTCACAAGCTCGATGGCCATAAACACGTGAAAGACGTGCGTAATCTCGGTTTGGTTGGCGGTATTGAGCTGCATACGCGTGACGGACAGATTGGCGTGCGGGCGTATCAAACCTTTGTCAAATGCTATGAGGCGGGTGTGCTGATCCGCGTGACAGGCGACATCATCGCAATTTCACCGCCATTGATCATCAACCAAGCGCAAATCAGTGAGATTTTCGATACGATAGCGCGGGTTTTGGATACGGTGGCGTAACGATCAAAACATCATCCAGCAAAACGAGCCGATTCATACAAACGGCTCGTTTTTAATTTTTTAGCCGACGATAAATCAGCCATGCGGCAAATCCTGTGGCACTCAGCACCAAAAGCACCACAATCCAAAAGCCATGCGGATTCTCTGCCCGCGGAATACCGCCCACATTCATTCCCATCAGACCAGCGGTCAGATTGATCGGTAGTGCCAGCACCGATACGATGGTCAAAATAAAAATGCTGTTGTTGTTCGCTTCGGCGATTTGTGCGGCGATTTCCTCTTGCAGCAATTTGATGCGCTCTTGCAGTGAGGACATATCGGCCAGAGCGACGCTGAATTCCTCGGTGGATTCGCGTAGGCCATTAATCTGATCGGGTGTAATCCATGATGGTGGATGTTGGAGCAGTCGGAACAATGCGGCCGGCTCGGGTGCGAGCAGACGAGCCAACCGTACCATCACACGGCGCAGTTGACCAAGCTTGGCGCGGTGTTGCCCCAGATGGCTGGATAAAATCGCATCTTCGATTTCGTCGACTTGGTGGGTAACTTTACGGATGATGTTGGCCAACACTTCAGCTTGGTCTTGCAGTAAATGGGTGAGCAGATCGGTGCTGGATTCAAACGGTTCATTGCGTTTGACCGCTCGGCGTAATCGATCGATTGAAGATAAATGTGTGCGTCGGCCAGTGACCATAACATGTTTATCAGCGACCAACCACAGAGTAGAAATCTCGGAGGGATCAAAATTAAAATCATAGCGCACGTCGTTCATGACGGCGAGCAGTTGCTGATCTGCTTGATCGATTTTGGTTGAGCTCAGTCCCTGATGCAAGGAGTCGTAAAACTCTTCTTCTAAACTCAAATGTTGCTTGAGCCAGCTTTCTGCATTGGACACATTCAAATCCATATGCAGCCAGATAAATCCCTGACCGAGATTTTCGGCGTGAAGTTGTTCGTTAATCTGCTCGGTTTCTATGGCTTGATTCGTACCTGTTCCGTCAAACCAATATGCACACACCACGCCGTTAATGTCCGAACCGTAGGTGAGGGGTTGAGTCGAGGGATGTGTCGTCACAGTCATAGTGGTCAATGAAAAATGGCCTATCATCGGAGAAATTTATTTCAAATTGATGACAAATTCATAATCACTTATGAGTGGGAACGGATACGTGGTGGAAATGCCGCTGGTAAACAGTGGATACGGTAAAATGTGAGCTTATTGAATTTTTGCGAAGTTGCACATAATGACCGTATTAGAACAAAACCTTTCATCGCTCAATCCCACACAGCTTGAAGCCGTCACGCTGCCACACCAATCCGCGCTGATTCTCGCGGGAGCCGGCTCGGGGAAAACACGGGTGCTGACCACTCGCATGGCGTGGCTGATTCAGACCGGTCAAGCATCACCCGCGTCGATTTTAGCGGTGACGTTTACCAATAAAGCGGCGAAGGAGATGACCACGCGCTTATCGTCCCTCATTCCGGTGAATACGCGGCATATGTGGGTGGGGACGTTTCATGGTTTGTGCAATCGCTTTTTGCGCGCGCATTACCGCGATGCGAATTTGCCCTCGACCTTTCAAATTCTTGACACGCAGGATCAACTCTCGGCGATCAAACGCTTGCTCAAAAGCATGAACATCGACACTGAGCGGTATCCACCCAAGCAAGTGCAATACTTTATCAATGGCTCGAAAGAGGAAGGCATGCGTGCGCATGACATCGAGGCGAGCGATCCGTTTCAACGGCGCATGCAGGCGATTTTCGCGGCGTACGAAGCGCAATGTCAGCGCGAAGGCGTGGTGGATTTCCCCGAACTATTGCTGCGCTCGTATGAAGTGCTCAATCGCAACGAAGCGCTGCGTACGCATTATCAACATCGGTTTGCGCATATTTTGGTCGATGAGTTTCAGGATACCAATGCATTGCAATACGCGTGGCTCAAATTATTAACCGGTCAAAACACTGCCGTGATGGCGGTTGGTGATGACGATCAGTCCATCTATGCGTTTCGGGGTGCGCGCGTGGAAAACATGCGTTTATTTGAACAGGAATTCGCACAGGGCAATGTAATTAAGTTGGAACAAAATTACCGTTCCTACGGTCACATTTTAGGCGCGGCGAATGCACTGATTCGCGGTAACAGCAATCGGTTGGGGAAAGAGTTATGGACTGATCGCGGGCATGGCGAATCGGTGCGCGTTTATGAGGCTGAGTCAGATTTCACCGAATCTGCATTTGTGGTAGACGAGATTTTGGCACAAATTGCCAACGGCATTGTGCGCAGTGAAATCGCTGTTTTGTACCGTGCCAATGCGCAATCGCGTGTGATCGAACATGCCTTGTTCAATGCGGGCATTCCGTATCGCGTGTACGGCGGTTTGCGCTTTTTCGAGCGCGCTGAGATTAAACACGCGCTTGCGTATTTGCGTCTGATTGACAATCCGCACGACGATACTTCGTTCATGCGCGTGGTGAATTTTCCCGCGCGCGGGATCGGTTCGCGTACTTTGGAGCAGTTGCAGGATTTGGCACAGACGCATCAATGTTCGCTGTACTCGGCTGTGTCGTCGATGGGCGGAACCGCGGGTGCGAAATTGGGTGCATTCAATCGCATGATAGATGGCATGCGTTTTGATACGCAGCATCTATCTTTGCCTGAATTGGTCGATCACATCATTGTACACAGCGGTTTGATCGCGCACTATAAGGCGGAAAAAGAAGGTGCCGATCGCGTGGATAACTTAAACGAATTGGTGACTGCAGCTGCCGCGTTCACACAGATCGAAGGATACGCCATTGATGTGACTGCGAGCAGTGAAAATGAAGATGCCAGTATTCTGACTCCGCTGGCCGGATTCCTCAGTCACGCGGCATTGGAAGCGGGCGATAATCAAGCGCAAGCCGGACAAGATGCAGTACAACTGATGACCGTACATGCGGCCAAAGGTTTGGAATTTCACAGCGTATTTATCCTCGGTTTGGAGGAGGGTTTATTTCCGCACGAAAACAGTTTGAGTGACAGCGACGGTGTGGAGGAAGAGCGTCGTTTGATGTACGTCGCCATCACACGCGCGCGTAACAAACTGTATATGAGCCTCGCGCGCAATCGTATGCTGCATGGTAAAACACGCTATGGCATCCAGTCGCGCTTTTTAGAAGAATTGCCCGAAGAGCATTTGAAGTGGTTGACTCCGCGCGTGTCCCAATACAATGCATGGGAGCAAACAGCGATGGCGCGTGAAAACAGTGCCCCGTCGTTTGGTTCATACAAACCAAAAGAAAACACCACATTGGGGTACCGCATGGGACAGTCAGTGCATCACGCGAAATTCGGTGACGGCGTGATTGTTAAACTCGAAGGCAGTGGTGAAGACTCACGTGCGTATATTAATTTCGGTACCAAAGTGGGGATCAAATGTTTGGCACTGAATATCGCTAAGTTAGAAACCAAATAATCGTACCGCATTTGTTTTATGTGAAACGAAGTAGTGATGGTTGCTGATTGGTGCCTTGCTGTTTGTGTTGGTTTTATTATGAGAATATTCGGTAGAAAAATGAATGCAATAAGTGTTGCACCATAAGAAAAACCATACACATTTTGCACAATGTTTTTTGTGTATGCACATTTCTTAGGCG
>CAYZVI010000146.1:0-4226 GCA_964481695.1 uncultured Hydromonas sp.
GAATCGTGATGAATTCGTGATCGTTCGCAAAATGGACAAAGTGGACTGGATGGATCAGCCTGCTGACAGTCAAACCAGCGCAACCTCAGCGGCTCAATAAGGAGAAACACTATGAAAATCAGAGCACAAATTGGCATGGTGCTGAATTTGGATAAATGTATTGGCTGTCATACCTGTTCAGTAACCTGTAAAAACGTATGGACCAGCCGCGATGGCGTGGAGTACGCATGGTTCAACAACGTGGAAACCAAACCCGGCATTGGTTATCCGAAAGAGTGGGAAAATCAAGTTAAATACAAAGGCGGCTGGGTGCGTAAAGCCGATGGCAAACTGCAACCGCGTCAGGGTGGCAAGCTAAAAATTCTAAGCAATATTTTTGCCAATCCGAATCTGCCGCAGATTGATGAATACTACGAGCCATTCACCTACGACTACGAGCATTTGCAGAACGCGCCGGAAATGAAAACCCCGCCGACCGCACGTCCGATCTCGGTTTTGACCGGTGAGAAGATGGAGAAAATTGAATGGGGGCCGAACTGGGAAGACGATCTCGGTGGTGAGTTCCACAAGCGGGCGAAAGATGCGTTGTTTGAAGGCATTCAAAAAGACATGCACGCGGCATTTGAAAATACCTTCATGATGTATTTGCCGCGTTTGTGTGAGCACTGCTTGAACCCCACCTGTGTGGCCAGTTGTCCATCCGGTTCGATTTACAAACGCGAAGACGACGGGATTGTCTTGATTGACCAAGATAAATGCCGCGGATGGCGTATGTGTATCTCGGGCTGTCCGTACAAAAAAATCTACTACAACTGGACGAGTGGTAAAGCGGAAAAATGCACCTTCTGCTATCCACGGATCGAAAGCGGTCAACCGACAGTTTGTTCGGAAACCTGCGTAGGGCGTATTCGCTACCTTGGCGTATTGCTGTACGACGCAGATAAAATCGAACAAGCGGCCAGCATTGAAAACGAGCAGGACCTGTACGAAGCGCAACTGGGCGTGTTCCTCGATCCCAACGATCCGGCGATTCAAACCGAAGCCTTGAAACAAGGCATTCCACAAAGCTGGATCGACTCCGCACAAAACTCGCCGGTGTACAAAATGGCGATGGAGTGGAAAGTCGCGTTCCCGCTGCATCCAGAATACCGTACTTTGCCGATGGTTTGGTACATCCCGCCACTCTCGCCAATTCAATCCGCGGTGGAGAATGGTTTGGTCGGTGAAAATGGCATCATTCCGGATGTGAAAGATTTGCGTATCCCGTTGAAATACTTGGCAAATCTGCTCACTGCAGGTAATGAAAAACCGGTCATCAGCGCTTTGGAAACCATGATCGCGATGCGTCGCTATATGCGTGCTAAGTCGGTTGAAAAAACCGTGGATGTAAGTACGCTCAAAGGTACGCATCTGTCACCTGCGCAAGTCGAGGAGATGTACCAAATCATGGCGATTGCAAACTACGAAGATCGTTTTGTGATTCCAAGCTCGCACAAAGAGCTGGTCGAGAATACCTTTGAAGATAAAGCAAGCTGTGGCTTCACCTTTGGCAACGGTTGCTCGGATGGGACGTCCAATGAAAGTCTGTTTGGTCGTAAAAAAGCCACGCCGATCGTATTCCACGGTTTGCGCCGCGACCGTGAAAACAACCAGAAATAAGGAGATGAGATGAAGTTGTTTAAAGCCTTATCGGCCTTATTGTGTTACCCCGAGCCGGAGTTACAGCAGGGCATCGGTGATGTCCGCGCGGTTTTGGCGGACGAGCCGGTGTACTTGGCTCAGTTAGAGCCTTTGCTAACCCATCTGGCGCAAACGGATCTGGTCGAGTTGCAGGAGCAGTATGTACAGACCTTTGATCGCACGCCATCGCATTCATTGCATCTGTTTGAGCACGTGCACGGGGAGGATCGTGCGCGTGGGCAGGCAATGGTCGATTTGCTGGAGGAATACCGCAAGCATGGCTTTGATGTCACGGCAGATGAATTGCCGGATTATGTGCCGCTTTTTTTGGAGTTTCTCTCCGAATGTGACTCCGACGAAGCCCTCAATGTGTTGGGTGATGCGGTGCATGTGCTGGCGCATTTGGGCGGTAAGCTCAAGGGCAATCAGTCGGTGTATGCCACTGTGTTCGATGTGCTGGTACAGCTCTCACCGGTGGTGCCTGAACCTCTGACCGTGCCGCCGATCCGCGATATGGATGAAGCACTGGAAACATTTGGGCCATCCGTGGAAGGGGTGGAACCTTTGTTGAACAAGCCTGCGGTCGCACCGATCAATTTTTACGCACAGCGTCCGCAGTAATGCGCGCCGTGTACTATGGAGAATGAGATGGATTATCTACATCAATTTTTGTTTGGGATTTACCCGTATATTGCCTTGGTGATTTTCTTATTGGGCTCACTGGTGCGTTTTGAACGTGAGCAGTACAGTTGGAAAAGTGAGTCTTCGCAGGTATTGCACGCCGGCTCTTTGCGTTTGGGCAATATTTTGTTCCACATCGGGATTCTCGGCTTGTTTTTCGGCCATTTGGTTGGTTTGTTGACTCCGGTTGGTGTGTGGCATGCCTTGGGGGTTTCTCATAGCGCAAAGCAGATATTTGCGATGACTGCCGGTGGCATCATGGGTGTGTTGTGTTTGCTCGGCTTGCTGATTTTGCTGGCACGTCGTTTGGGTAATGCGCGCTTGGCGAAAAACAGCACTTGGCGCGACAAACTGGTATTGCTCTGGTTGCTCGCGACGGTCATCGCCGGCTTGTCCACGATTTTCGTGTCTGCTCAGCATCTGGATGGTGAAGAAATGGTATCGCTGATGACTTGGGCGCAACACATCGTGACCTTCCGTGGTGATGCTGCGAGTTTCATTACCCATGCATCTTGGGTATTCAAACTGCATTTATTCCTCGGTATGAGTGTATTTGTGGTGTTCCCATTTACACGCTTGGTACATGCTTGGAGTGGTTTTGGTACAGTTTCGTATCTGAATCGTTCATGGCAGTTGGTTCGCCCACGCAAATAATAGGGCGAAGTGACGATGACCGATCGTTTATTAGAAGGATTTGCCCGCTATCAAGCGCAGTATTTCGGTAGTGAAGATACTTTGTATGAGAGCTTAAAACGCGGGCAAAAACCGACAACCTTGGTAATCGGCTGTTGTGATTCGCGGGTGCATCCGCCATCACTGCTGGGCACGGAACCCGGTGAGATGTTCGTGGTTCGCAATGTAGCCAATCTGGTTCCGCCGTACAACGAAGCGAATCAACACGCGAGCGTCGCAGCGGCTTTGGAGTTCGCGGTGCAGGTGCTCAAAGTCAAAAGGGTGATCGTATTGGGACATAAAGGCTGTGGTGGCATACGTGGCCTGATGGATCAGTCGGCGGTATCAGGCAGTGCCTTGGATAAATGGCTGGGCATTGCCGAAACCGCGCGCCAAGCGGCGCTGACGATCTTTCGCAAAAATCCTGAGCGTGATCCTTATGAGGTTTGTGAGCAGACAGCAATATTGGTTTCACTTAATAATCTGCTGTCTTATCCGTGGTTGGCCGAGAAAGTGGCGCAGGATGAGGTACAGTTGGACGGCTGGTATTTTGATATGCAAAGTGGTTCACTGGTGGGCTACGACAGCGATCAGCATCAATTTGTGAATTTGGTGCCACCGCTGGTATGTGCTTTAAAATAAGTAATGAGCTGGAGGAGACGATGAAATTTGGCATTTTGATTGAAACCAATGAGGCAGAAAAGGCGTGGAACGGGGTGCGCTTTGCCAACGCCTCAATCCAAGCAGGACATGAAGTACGCATTTTTCTCATGAGTTCAGGCGTGGAAATCGAGTCGATCACGCATGAGCCATTCAATGTACAAGCACAGTTAAATGCCTTTCATGAGGCGGGCGGTACGGTGGGCTGCTGCGGCACGTGCAAACGTGGGCGTGAGCTGTCATCCACCGAAGTTTGTCCGATTGCCAGCATGGCAGATTTGATCGAAATGGTGACGTGGGCAGATAGAACATTGACTTTTTGACAGAATTCACTTGAGTCATAAAAAGGGCGTTTTAACGTCCTTTTTTGTCATAAAATAATCGTGCCTGTCATATACAGACAGAGGGTTTCATATATTCGTCACACAATACCGATACGATAAAGAATGCTAGATTCAATCAATTTTGGAGAAAAAGATGAAATATTCACCGTTAGCACTCGCCGTTCTCGCATTGTTGGGCAGCGCTGCCGC
>CAYZVI010000147.1:0-4155 GCA_964481695.1 uncultured Hydromonas sp.
GTTACCACCTGATTCGCGCGCGCGAGTATGCCGAGGGCATCAGCTTTCTGCAAGGTGACGCCCATCATCTGCGTGGGGCGCGGCATTTTTTCACCATCATTCGTGCGAACTGGTATCACTACATGCATCGCATCAAAGCCCTCGGCTTTTCGCAAACGATTTATGCTCAGTTGGGGATTATTTTTCCGGTGATTGTGGCGGTACCGCGTTATTTTTCTGGGCAGATCACCTTTGGCGCGATCATGCAGGTGCTCCGTGCGTTTGGAGAGTTGCGTGAGGCATTGAGTTGGTTCATTGATAATTACGGTACATGGGCTGAGTTGCGTGGTTCCAGTACGCGTATTTTTAATCTGAACCATGATTTAAATCGTGTTGATCAATTGCACGCACAATCCGGCCTGCAAGTTGCTGTGAATAACGTCGGTGGTGTCGCACTGACGCATGCGACACTATCCCGACCGCAAATCACGGATAATGGTGCGTTCACACAAAAGCCTCAGGTGCTGGATCTCGATTGGCAAATATCACAAGGCGAGCGCTGGCTCGTGACCGGCGCATCCGGCTCGGGCAAAAGTACCATTCTGCGTGCGATTGCGGCGCTTTGGCCATTTGGTCAGGGGCATATTGACGTGCCAAGCAAAGGCAAAATGCTGTTCCTACCGCAAAAGCCGTATATGCCGATTGGATCACTGCGCGAAGCACTGTCTTATCCTGATGCGCCGACACGTTACAACGACGCGGCGTATGAAACCGCATTGGAAATGGCGCAATTGCCTCAGTTGAAAAATCGATTGGATGAGCATAACAACTGGGCGTGGTTACTATCAGGTGGCGAGCAGCAGCGTTTATCCTTCGCTCGACTGTTTTTGCAACGACCGCAATACGTTTTTTTGGACGAAGCCACCAGCGCGCTGGATGAGGCCAATGAAAAGGCTTTGTATCAAACCATGCTGTCGTTTTTACCTGATATCACGCTGGTGAGTGTATCGCATCATCCGCAGCTCACGCAGTTCCACCAAAAACGCCTGCATCTGGAAGCGCAGTCAGCAGATGCGGCGGGTGGTTTCAAACCAATTCAGTCCGTGATTTAATTTTAAGAAAACCATTATGCAATACACTGATTTACGCGACTTCATGACCCAGCTCGAAAATATGGGCGAGCTTAAACGCATCCGTCAGCCGATTTCGCCCGTGCTGGAGATGACCGAAATTGGCGACCGAACCTTGCGTAGTGGCGGCCCCGCCTTGTTTTACGAAAACGTCGTACACGAAAATAAAAAATACGACTATCCTGTGCTCGCCAATTTATTCGGCACGCCTCGTCGCGTCGCGCTCGGCATGGGCGCGCAGGACGTGAGCGAGCTGCGCGCCATCGGGCAACTGTTGTCCAATCTGAAAGAACCGCAACCGCCCGCCGGTCTGAAAGAAATCGGCAAACTCGGCGAAATGGCCAAAGCCGTGTGGGACATGCGTCCGAAAATGGAAAAACATGCGGCGGTGCATGAAGTCATCCTCGAAGGCGACGATGTGGATTTGACGCAACTGCCGATTCAACACTGTTGGCCGGGCGACATCGCGCCGCTTCTGTCGTGGGGCTTGGTTGTGACCAAAGGGCCGCACAAAGTACGGCAAAATCTCGGTATTTATCGCCAGCAATTACTGGGGCGCAATAAACTCATCATGCGCTGGCTCGCGCATCGCGGCGGTGCGCTCGATTTCCGCGAACACTGCCTCGCGCATCCAAATACGCCGTTCCCAATCAGCGTGGTACTTGGCTGCGATCCTGCGACCATCCTCGGTGCGGTGACGCCTGTGCCCGACACTTTGAGCGAGTATCAATTCGCTGGACTGCTGCGTCATGGGCGGACGGTTTTAACCAAATGTATCGGCAATGATCTCACCGTTCCCGCGAATGCCGAAATCGTGCTCGAAGGTGTGATTCATCCGAATGAAACCGCGCTTGAAGGGCCGTTTGGCGACCACACTGGCTACTACAACGAGCAGGAAACCTTCCCCGTATTCACCGTCAAGCGCATCACCATGCGCAAAAATCCGATTTACCACAGCACCTACACCGGCAAACCACCGGATGAGCCGGCGGTGCTCGGTGTGGCGCTGAACGAAGTATTCGTGCCGTTGCTGCAAAAACAATTCCCCGAAATCGTTGATTTCTACCTACCACCCGAGGGCTGCTCATATCGCATGGCCATCGTTTCGATCAAAAAGCAATACGCCGGTCATGCCAAACGTGTCATGTTCGGCGTGTGGTCATTCCTGCGCCAGTTCATGTACACCAAATACATCATTGTGGTCGATGACGACATCAACACGCGCGATTGGAATGAAGTCATCTGGGCGATTACCACGCGCATGGATCCGACGCGCGACACCACGCTGGTCGATCACACACCGATTGACTACCTTGATTTCGCCTCGCCGGTGTCGGGTCTCGGCTCGAAAATGGGCTTGGACGCGACCAACAAATGGCCGGGTGAAACCACCCGCGAGTGGGGTACACCAATCGTCATGGATGCGGCGGTGAAAAATAAGATTGATGGGCTGTGGGCGGATTTGGGCTTGTAATCAAAAAAGGGAGCAATATTGAATTCCAATTTTTCACACATTCAAATCGACGGACAGGGTGAGCACACCATCATCATGCTGCATGGCTGGCCGGACACAGGTGCTTTGTGGGATAAACAGGTGGCAGATTTGCAATCAGATTATCGATGTGTTCGGCTAACCTTACCCGGTTTTGCTGCAGGTGATACAAGTCGCCCTTTAAGCATGGCTGAGATGGTATCGTGGTTAGATCAATCTATTTGCGCGGTTACGAATCGTCCAGTGATTTTAATGGTGCATGATTGGGGTGCTGTTTTTGGCTATGCCTATGCCCGTTCTCATCCTGAGCGCGTGGAGCGATTGATCGCAATGGATATTGGCGATACTTCCGAGGCGTTCTCACGTAGCTTGTCATTCAAACATAAACTGATGATACTTGGGTATCAGTTGCCACTGGCTGTTTCCTACAGGCTTCCTCGCTGTATCGCAACGCCAATCACTCGTGCCGTAGCTAAATACATACGCTCGCCTGCTGCGCCGGATACGATTCATGCGGGCATGAACTTTCCGTATTATCAAGCGTGGTTTGGGGGTAAAACACGCTATGTTTCTCGTGGCGAATTTCTGCCGCACTGTCCGATGCTGTTTATCTATGGCAAGCGCAAACCTTTCCAGTTTTTTGCCAATAGCTGGATAGAAAAAATTGCCGCTTTACCTCGGTGTCAAGTTACGCCGATGCGAGCAGGACATTGGATGACGTTGGATGCACCGCAGGAGTTTAATGCGATTGTGCGGCAGTGGTTGGTGCAGACTGAGTCAACGAATCCGTAATGGCTTTACAGATTCACATGTCCTAAACACTCGATCAAATCACTGGGCAGCATCGCACGCTGCCCATGTTTTTGTGCTGCGGCATCTCCAGCTGCACCGTGCATATACACGCCTAAAATGGCCGCGACATCGGGTGTATAACCCTGAGCGAGCTGCGCCAATATCACGCCGGTGAGCGCATCGCCGCTGCCGCCTTTGGCCATGCCGGGATTCCCCGTGGTGTTGTAGTAGCTGCGGCCATCGGGCAGTGCGGTACAGGTATGTGCGCCTTTGAGTACTACAATCAGGTTGTAACGTTGCGCCAGCCTCAACTGTGCTTGGTGGCGTTGCTCATCGGTCTTAGTGTCCAGTGACAAATGCGCGACCAGCCGTTCAAATTCTTTCGGATGCGGCGTGAGTATGGTTTTGGGTGGTAGGAATGCAAATAAATCCGGCTCGCTCGCAATGATATTAAGCGCATCGGCATCCAGTATCAATCGGGGCACATCAGAACAAGCATGGATGGTTTGTAACAACGTTCTCAATGCGGTGCGGGTTTCGGGCGCTTGTCCAATGCCACAGCCAATGCCGAGCGCATCGTACTTTTTAATTTCAATGGTGTCGCTCCATAGGCGTTCGTGCGTATCGGTCTGTACCATTGCTTCGGGGATGGTGGTTTGTAGCGGTAGGTAGGCGCATTGCGGGCTGTGGATGGTGAGTAGCCCCGAACCGCTGCGCAGGCAGGCACGCGATGCTAGTATGGCTGCACCGACCGTACCGTGC
>CAYZVI010000148.1:0-4132 GCA_964481695.1 uncultured Hydromonas sp.
CGGCTATATTGAATTTTAAGCACCGATGCATTGCGTCGGTTTGAATAGCGGCAACGAGCTTGCCGCATTTTTGTGCATGGATAAAAAATGCCAAGACAACTTTTAATGGCTTTGTATTTGGCCGCCGCGTGGGGCGGCTCGTTTTTATTTATGCGCGCGACTGCGCCGGTATTCGGGGCGGTGCCATTGATCTTTATTCGAGTGGCGTTGGCTGGTTTGATTTTGCTGCCGCTGATGTGGTTGCAGGGCGGAGTGCGTATTTGGCGTGAAAATTGGTTGCGTATTGCGATTGTCGGCAGTTTGATCACCGCGATTCCGTTTTGTATGCTGTCGTGGGCGACGCTGAGTTTGTCGGCAGGCGTGACTTCGGTGTTGAATGCGACCACACCGCTGATGGCGGCTTTATGGGCGATTCCATTGGTGGGTGAAAAAATGACGTTGCGGCGTGCGGCGGGCTTGATTTTGGGCTTGGTCGGTGTGCTGATTTTGACCATCGGCCAAAGCAAAGGCTTTCATGTGCAGGATGCTTTGCTGCCGGTGGCAGCGTCGTTGCTGGCGACGGCGTGTTATGGTTGGTCCACGCATATGTCGCGCATTTGGCTGGCCCATGTGCCGCCTTTGGTGATGACTTGCGCCGGTTTGCTCAGCGGCGCAGTATTGCTCGCGCCCTTGGCGTGGTGGTTGTGGCCGAAACATGCGATTGCGTCGTCGGCTTGGGGCATGGCTTTGGCGTTGGCGGTGGTCAGTACGGCACTGGCGTATTTGGTGTTTTACCGCTTGATGGCGCAATGGGGTGCTACCAAAACCACGGCGGTGGTGTATCTCGTGCCGGTGTTTGGCATGCTGTGGGGACGTTTGTTTTTAAATGAGCCCATTACGTTGACCATGATTGCTGGCGGCTTGGTGATTATTACTGGGGTGATGATTTTGAGTGTAAAACGTACCATACCGGCTGTCACAACGAATTCGATTCGATAATTTTTTGATTAGGGTGTTGAAAGATGAGTCAGGAAGCTTTTTTGGTATCCACCAGTGTGGTGGCTTTGGCAGAAATAGGGGATAAAACGCAATTGCTGTCATTGATCTTGGCGGCACGTTATCGCAAACCTTTGCCGATTGTTTTCGGTATCTTGGCAGCAACGTTGCTCAACCATGCGATGGCCGGTGCGCTTGGTGCGTGGTTGTCCAGTCTGATGAGTCCAGCGACACTCAACTGGGTGATGGCTGCGGCATTCATTGCCATGGGTTTGTGGATTTTGGTGCCAGACAAGTTGGATGAGGATGAAGTGGCTTTGCCAAAAAAGCAAATGGGTGTCTTTTTTGCCACACTTACCGCATTCTTTTTGGCAGAGATGGGCGATAAAACACAGTTTGCAACCATTGCTTTAGCTGCTCAATACAGCAGTGTATTGATGGTGGTTTTGGGTACAACCTTGGGTATGATGTTGGCCAATGTGCCGGCGGTGTATCTGGGGAATCGCTTTGCAGATCGCTTGCCAACGCGCGTCGTTCATATGGTTGCAGCAGTGATTTTTATTATTATCGGTGTTCTGACTGCCTTGAAAAACATTCTGTAATGAGCGTGGTAAAAGTAGCCGTTAATTAAAATTGTGTGACGCCAACCGAACGATCGTTCTTTTTATATTTATAAATCAATGACTTATGTGTGTTATATTCCTTTCTGTCGAAAGTGACGATAGGAGATATTACATGAGTCAAACGCGAGTGGAAGCCACTTTGCCTGCTGTGCCGATGTTGCCTGTGGCGGAAAGTGAATCGTTGCCATCGCGCAAGGTGTTGCGTTCTTGGTTATTGGATTTGGCGGAGAAGACCACAGCCCGCCCGATTTTTTTGTTGGTAGTGGATTATATTATTTACGGCCTGTTGATGTGGGCGGCGATTGCTGCGCCTCATTGGTCGTTGCGCCTGTTGGCCGGCTTATTCATGGGTTTCTGGATTGGTCGCTTGTTTGTGATTGGGCATGATGCCTGTCACCAAGCATACACACCGAGCAAGCCGCTGAATAAATGGCTGGGTCGTATTGCCTTTTTACCTTCTTTGAGCACTTACAGCCTGTGGGATGTCGGTCATAACGTGATCCACCACGGTTTTACCAATCTCAAGGGCGTGGATTTCGTCTGGGCGCCAGCATCTGCTGAAGAGTACCAAGCGATGAGTCCGACTCGGCGCTTGTTTGAGCGTATGTATCGCAGCGGTTGGGCGCCATGGTTGTACTATATGGTAGAAATCTGGTGGGAAAAAATGTTCTGGCCCAACAAGAAGGTGCAGCCCGCGCGTCGTCCGGCATTTTTCTGGGATAACGTATTGGTCAGTGTGTACGCTGTCATTTGGCTGGCGATTGTGGTATTCGGTGCTTTAGCGGTAGATGTGAATGTGTTCTCCGCCCTATTTACGGCTTTCATCGTTCCATTCATTTTCTGGAATGGTATGATCGGCGTGGTGGTCTACATGCACCATACGCACGAGCGCATCAAATGGTATGACGATAAAGCCAAGTGGACCGCTTCACAGCCATTCGTGACCACGACCGTGCATTTGACCTTTAAATACGGTATTGGTACAGCGGTGCATCACATCATGGAGCATACCGCACACCATCTGGATGCGACCATTCCATTGTATAAATTGAAGCAAACGCAACAGCGTTTGGAAGACTTGTTGCCGAACCGCATCGTGGTGCAGCCATTCTCGTTTGCTTGGTACTGGCGTACTGCGCGCAATACGAAACTGTATGATTTCCAAAACCAACAATGGTTGGATTTTGATGGTAAACCCAGTTTTAATGCCGATGTATGACGAAATAAAATGCACGAAAAAACCGCAGATAAATCTGCGGTTTTCTTATATGGATTTGCTTATTTAAAAAACTTAAAGCAGAATGGGTAATCCCATAATTCACCATCACGCGCCTTGAGCGCCGCAATGATCGGGAATACTACGGCCAAAATACCCAATACCCACAGCAGGAAAAAGCCGATCAGTAAAATACACAAAGGCAAAGCAATCGCACCCCAGATAATGTAGGAAACAATCGCATTGGCCACGATTTTGCCATGGGCATCAATATCGGGCAGCTCGGATTTTTTCCATTGCCAAATAATAATGGGTACGACAAAGCCTAAAACAGGCAGGACAAAACCAAGCAGTGTGGATAGATGCAGTAGCACAGCCCATTGGCGGGTCTCTTCAGTTTTGGCACGCACATCCGTTGTGCTGGCGTCAATAATATCATTCATGCTGAGCTCCTCTCATTCGAGTGAATCACACGGCGCAAATTAGCGCCGACATATACATGATGTGGAGACGAGCGCAATCATTTCAAGTGAGTATCGCTATTTCGTCTCCTTGTGCTCAATGTCTTGCGCCATCAATGACGCAGGATTGCGCGCTCGATGGTGATTATGTCGGAACTGACGCGGTTGGAACAGCAGTAGTGATAGCTCTTCCAGTGCTTCTTTATACACAGCACGTTTAAAATCAATCACTTCTTCCAGTGGTATCCAATAGTCGTTCCAACGCCAAGCATCAAATTCGGGATGAGTACTCGCCCGCAGATTCACATGATGATCTCGTCCCACCAGTCGCAATAAAAACCAAATTTGTTTCTGACCCTTATAATGACTGCGATAATCACGTCGAACCCAGCGGTTTGGCACATCGTAGCGCAACCAGTTGCGGGTGCGGCCGATGATCTGCACATGCTCGGGCAGCAGCCCGATTTCCTCATACAGCTCGCGCAACATGGCCTGTTCGGGATTCTCGCCGTGGGCAATGCCGCCTTGCGGAAATTGCCACGCATGCTCGCGTATGCGCTTGCCCCAGAACACCTGATTGCGCGAATTGACCAAAATGATGCCGACATTCGGGCGGTAACCTTCTTTGTCGAGCATAATTTCCTCAATAAATGATTTACAATAGCGTCATTATAACGTGAAACACTCAAGCCTATATTGGCTCTTTACCGCATGGGCGTTCAGTTGAATGTTTCTCGCTTAAAAAAGAATCTTGTATTCAAAGAGTTATATTCATACGGTTCTGATTTCGGTTGGACCAAGTTATTTAAAAAGAAAATACATATGAAAGCCAGTCAATTTTTTATCGCCACGCTCAA
>CAYZVI010000149.1:0-4114 GCA_964481695.1 uncultured Hydromonas sp.
CGTCCATGATTGTTTTAGCCGTGCGGAAAAAGGGCGGATTATACCGGTTGGACGCGCCGCGCTAAACCTTGAACTGCTGCACGCTTTCCTGCAAGGAACGCGCTTCGGCGTGGAGTTTTTCGGCAGCGCTTGCCGTGTGCTGGGCTTCAAGGTTATTCGCTTCCGTCATCTGGGCGATTGTTTCCAGCCCCTGGGCAACGTTACTGCTGGCCAGACTTTGTTCGCGGATGGTGTCGGAAATACCGCCCACTGCGCTGGAGACCTGCGCTGCGCCTTGCTGGATGCGGTCAATGGCGGTGCTGGCCTGAGTGGCAAGCTCGACGCCTTCACTGACTTCATCGACACCACGTTCCATGTTGGTGACGGCATCCTGTGTACGCTCCTGGATGCGGGCAATCATGTGACTGATTTCATGGGTCGATTGGGCCGTACGTTCGGCAAGCTTACGCACCTCGTCAGCCACCACAGCGAAACCACGGCCTTGCTCGCCAGCGCGCGCAGCCTCGATGGCGGCATTCAAGGCGAGCAAGTTGGTCTGATCCGCAATTTCCTTGATGGTGCCGGCAATGCTGGAGATATGCTCGACCTCTTCCCCTAGTGTTTCCACCATCTGCGCCGAACAGCGGACAGTTTCGGCAATGCGGCTCATGGCACCGACGGCAGCGGCGATGGTACGAGAGCTTTGTTGCGCAACCTCACGGGATTCGTCGGAGGCTGCACGGACTTCGTTGGTGTGCTGGGCAATCAGATTGATGCCGGTGCTCATTTCTTCGACTGAAACCAGCATGCGATGAGTGGCTTCGGTTTGTGTCTGCGTATCAGCGGCAACATGTGCTGCGGCAGCATTGAGTTGATCGGCATCGGCGCTGACGCTGTGCGCGGTGTCGCGTACCTGGCGAATGGTCGTGGCGAGCTGTGCCTGCATGGTGGCGAGTGAAGTCATCAGGCGGGCAATCTCGTCTTGACCGGAAACGGCAATCCGTTGCGTGAAGTCGCGCTCGGCAACGCGTTCGGCAACGCCGACTGCTGCCTCCAGCGGCCGGGCGATCCAGCGGCGCATGCTCCACCACACCAACGCCACAACCACAGGAATCAGCAACAAGGCCACGAGCAGCATGCCCCGCCCGGTGTGCTGACCTTCGGCATTGAATTCTTCAAGATAACTACCGGAAGCCACCAGCCAGTCCCACGGGGCGTAATAATCGTAAGCAGTAACTTTTGCGCGTGGTTTTTCTTCACCCGGGTTTTGCCACAGATAAGTGATGATGCCGACTTTCTTTTCCAGCATTTCATCGACAAACTTTTTCCCTTGCGCATCGGCCAATCCAAGCAAGGACTTGCCTTCACTGTTCGGATGCATGGTGATCTGCCCTTTGTTCTTGCCATGATCAATGGCGAAAGGGTAGCCAGTCTGTCCAATTTTCAGACCGAGAATCTTCTTTTTCAACGCCACCAGTCCCTCGGTGAAATCCAGGCCGACGAAAAATGCGCCGATCACCTCACCTTGGGGGTTCTTGATCGGCAGGTAATGCGTCATGAAATCGCGCCCGAGCATGCGCGCTTTGCCAGTAAAGGGCTCGCCCTTGAGCAGCAGAGGAATGGCCGGGTGGTCCGGGCCGAGAGGGACGCCTGACGCCCGTTCGCCTTGTTCGGTTTTGACTGAAGTCGAGGTGCGCTCGAAATCGTCGCCACGTCGGGTCAGCACGGTGGCATTGACCTGACTGTTTTTGGTGAAACGGTCAGGAATCGTGGTTTCGCTTTGGGTGATGGCCTCATTGCCATAGTAGAGCGTGTCGCCACGCATGCTGAAACTTTGTGCGTCGTAGTTGGCCGCAAACAGCGGCCCCAGACGTTGCACCGATTGTTCCAGTGAGCGGTTGTAGGTGTCGATCATGCCGGTCACCATGCGGTTGGTGTCCTGCAAACCTTGCAGCGCCTTTTCTTCCAGCTTGGCGGTGAGAAAACCGGATAGCGCAAAAGCTGCTGCAGCCAGGATGAGGGTGATCGATGAAGCAAGAACCAGAATCAGCTTTCTTGCCACGGAAGTATGCGCTTGTGCCATGGTGCTTCCCTTGTCTCCGGACTGTTTTTGTGGTCGCCCCTGACTGACGCAAATAGGGCGACTGGTTTTATTGCGCAAGCATTGTAATATTTGAAACTTCGGGTGTATATAAAATAATTTATTGATATTTATCAAAAATAAAATAATTATTCCGAATTCATCTCAGCGGATTGCGCCCGACTTGGGGTCGCCTCAGAAAACGGAAAACAAGCACGCCATACCGAGTCAGCGGCCTCAACTTGGTGACGGCTGCTGTCGTGTTGTGGAACACAGGCTACTCGGAACACGCAGCGCATGCGCTGCGTGGCAACCGACACCACCTCCCATGGCCTGATACAAAGCAACACTATCGACTAGGCGTTGTGCTTGGGCCGCAACCATATTGATCCGGATAGACTGTGCCTGTTGCTGCGCGATGAGCAATTGCAGGTAGCTGGCTGCGCCCAGCCGGTATTGCCGCTCGACCGACAGCAATGAAGCCTGTGCAGCCCTATCAGCGGCAGCGAGGGCAGTCAAAGTTTGTGCATCGCTTTCCACCGCGCGCAGGGTGTCGGCGACGTTACGCAAAGACTCCAATACGACGCTCTGGTAATTGGCTGCGGCGGCATCAAAAGCGGCGAGCGCCGCTCTTTTTTCAGCGGGTAGCCCTGGATTAAAAAGAGGCTGGGTGAGCTGCGCAACCAGGCCCCACACTGCCGAGCCACCACCGAACAGGGCACCGGTGGTCAGCGCTTGAGAGCCAAGGTTGGCGCTCAGGTTGATCTGTGGGTAGAGCTTGGCGACAGCCACACCATAGTCTGCATTGGCCGCATGCAACAGCGCCTCTGACGCCTGGATATCCGGTCGGCGGCGCACCAGTTCTGAGGGCACGACGAGCGGCATCTCGACGGGCAGAGTGAAATCGGCCAGAGTGAAGGCCGGGATGCCACCCGTGCCTGGGGCACGACCGGCTAGCACCGCCAGTAGATGTTCGGTTTGTTGCAGTTGTTTACGCAGCGCAGGCAGTTCTGCCCGCGTTTGCTCCGCCTGAGCTTGTAGGCTCAACGCTTCATCAGGTGAGGCCTGACCGATACGCACGCGTTCATGGGCTAGGCGCAGTTGCTCATCCTGCACGCGCAAAATGGCAGTAGTGGCTTCTAGTTGCGCGGCGAGGCGTGCTCGGGTAATGGCAGCGGTTGCCATGTTGCCGGCAAGGGCCAGGCGCGCAGCATTCAGTTCGAAGCGACGGTAGTCGGCGCGAGCAGCCAAGGCTTCGAGTGCGCGCCGGTTGCCGCCAGCCAGATCGAGGTTGTAATGCACGCCAACGCTGGCGTTGTAGAGGCTGAATTGACGTGCGTCTCCGCTCAACCCTTGGCTACTGGGACTCATTTGCTGGCGCTGAGATCCCAGTGCGACATCTACCTGTGGATATTGCGTCGAGCCCGCCTGTGCGGCAAGAAGCTCCTGCGCCTGTCGCAAATTGGCGCTGATGCTCGCCAGCGTCGGGCTGACATGGAAAGCTTCGTTGATCAGTCCGTCGAGTGCGGATGAACCCAAGCTTTGCCACCATTGCGTTTCGATCGGAAGCCCTTCGACTAGACGTTGTGTTTCGCCGAACTGCGTGGGAGCGGACGCGGTTCTATCAGCCACTGGTGTTGCAGTGTAGCGAGCCACATCGGGTGCGGTGGGACGCTTAAAATCAGGGCCAGCGGCGCAGCCGGCCAGACCGGCGGTGATCAGACCTGCTACCAGGCAAGTTGTCGCGAGCCGTCTTTTAAGGCTGAAGGGGCGCTGACATGTTTTAGCGTGCTTCATAAAAGTGCTCCACGAAAGATTCACGGAAAGCTTGGTGGCAGCCCAAGCAGCTTTCTGGCACGTGGCTGTGCAGTGCTTGCGGTGGGTCATGAAACTCTTCTGTCATTCAATCGTTCTCTCATTCGAACTCCCGCCCTTCACCAGCTTCCTCATGGGTCACGCCGTCGCGGATGTGGTAGATGCGCCTGAAGGTCGGGATTATTTTTTCGTCATGGGTGACGACGATGATGGCGGTCTCGAACTTCCGGGCCATGTCGT
>CAYZVI010000150.1:0-4090 GCA_964481695.1 uncultured Hydromonas sp.
TTTACCTTTTTTGTAGAGGGCAAATATGACACACACCGCATTGGAAAAAACCTATTACGCCGCTACGGCCAACCCAGCGCCGGAGCGTCCAGCATTACAAGGCGAAGTACACGCCGATGTTTGTGTGATTGGCGCGGGCTACACCGGCTTGTCCACTGCGCTGTTTTTAGCCGAAGCGGGCGTGCAGGTCGTGGTGCTCGAAGCAGTGCGCGTGGGCTTTGGCGCTTCGGGGCGTAACGGCGGACAACTGGTCAATAGCTACAGCCGCGACATCGACGCGGTGGCGCAGCAGGTCGATGCCAACGCGGCGAAACTCATCGGCGATATGGCGTTTGAAGGCAATCGCATCATCCGCGAGCGTATTGCACGTTACAACATCCAATGTGATTTAAAAAACGGTGGCGTATTCGCCGCATTCAACGACAAACAAATGCAGCACCTCGAAGTGCAGCAAAAACTCTGGGCGAAACAAGGTTACGACAAAGTGGAGCTGCTCGACAAAGAGCAACTGCGCAAAATCGTGCATACCGATCAATACATCGGCGGCTCAATCGATCACGGTGGAGGACACATGCACTCGCTCAACCTCGCGCTGGGCGAAGCGGCAGCGATCGAATCGCACGGTGGCAAGATTTACGAACATTCGCCGGTGGTGAAAATTGAACGTGGTGCATCTCCCATTGTCCACACCGCACAAGGTCGTGTATTGGCGAAAAAAGTCGTGGTTGCGGGCAATGCCTACCTCGGCAACCTCGTTCCTGAACTGGCGGCCAAGGCCATGCCGTGCGGTTCGCAGGTCGTGACCACGGAAATTCTGTCCGACGATATGGTGCAGGATTTGATTCCGAATGGCGAATGCGTGGAGGACTGCAACTATCTGCTCGATTACTACCGCATCACCGGCGACAATCGCCTGCTGTACGGCGGTGGCGTGGTCTACGGCGCGCGCGACCCGAGCAATGTTGAGGCACTGATCCGTCCGAAAATGCTTAAAACCTTTGCACAGCTGAAAAATGTCAAAATCGACTTCGCATGGACGGGTAATTTTTTGCTCACGCTCTCGCGCCTGCCGCAGGTCGGGATTTTGAACAACCATATTTACTATTCGCAAGGTTGCTCCGGTCACGGCATCACCTACACGCATTTGGCGGGCAAGGTGCTGTCCGAGGCCATCCTCGGCCGTCCAGAGCGGATGCAGGCCTTTGCGCAATTGCCGCATTATCCATTCCCGGGGGGACGTTTGTTCCGTGTGCCGTTCACCGCGATGGGAGCTGCGTGGTATACCTTACGCGATCGTTTGGGCGTGTGACGGTGCGGGTTGGATGAAAAACGGTGAGCGATGCTCACCGTTTTTTTGCAGTGCAATATCGAAAAATTAGAACGAACGTTTGAAAAATGATAAGGTGACGCACCTTATACCTATATAAACCGTGATTTTAATCAAAGAGACAATATGACTCACCCTGCGGCACGCCGTTTTTCCAATTCTCTGAAACCGATAACAGTCGCCACATTGCTGGCGTGTGCCACTATGTCCGCGCAGGCAGCCGATGGTGTCGTGATCATCGGTGACAGTTTATCCGATGGCGGATATTACGCCGCAGTTGGCGGACAACGTTTCACCACCAATCCGGGTAAGACCGCTGCGGAATACATCGCCGAAGGTCTAGGTTTTACCACCACGCCATCCAATCAGGGCGGCACGAACTACGCGCAGGGCGGAGCGAAGGTCAATTCTGACTCACTGTCTACACCGGCGGGCTTTGCGCAGCGTCCCATATCGACACAGCTAACCGAGGTTTTGACTGCGAATGCGGGTAAGGATTTAAGCAACACCGCCTTTTTAATTCAAGGCGGCGCGAATGACGCATTCCAAAATATGACCATGTATTCCAGTGGCTATATTTCACAGGCGCAATTGACAGCGTTGACCCAGCAATCGGTGGTGGACTTTGTGACGCAAGTGGCGAAATTATCCAAATTGACTGGCAGTCAGCAGATCATCGCGCAAAATTTACCGAATCTCGGCGCGACACCGGCATTTCAAAGTTTGGGCGCAGCCGCAGCGGCAGGGGCAACCTAATTGGCTCAGGGTTTCAATGCGGGGGTTAGCCAAGGCTTGAATCAACTCGGTTTGAGTGTGGTTTTGCTCGATAACTACACGATGCTGAGCGAAGTGGTTGCCAATCCCAGTGCGTATGGCTTTACCAATGCCACTGGTGTGGCCTGTACGGTCAGCTCATCTTTGTTCTGCTCAGGTAATACTTTAGTTACTCCAAATGCGGCCAGTAGCTATGTGTTCGCCGATGGCGTGCATCCGACCACGGCGGCACAAAAGCTCAGCGCGCAGTACGCCTTGTCCGTGCTCAAAGCCCCGTCTCAAATCGGTACAGTTGGCGCGGCGGCAATATCGGCCGGTTCGCGTTATGCGCAGCGTTTGATGATCTACGCGCCAAATGCGGGTGATCAGACGTGGCACGTTTTTGCCGATGCGGGTTACAGCAAAACGGATCTTGGTCAGGCGGACAGTAAAAATAAATACCTTTTGGTCGGTGCGGATCGTCGCATCAGCGGGGGCAATGTGCATGCGGGTGTGACCTTGGGATACGATCGTGCGTCGGGTGATTTGGATACGGCGGCGGGCGAATTCAATTTGAAAGAAACCAGCGTCGGTGCATATGTGGCTAAAAAAGCCGATCAGGGCGAGATTTTGGGTTATGCGCGCTATGGTTGGCTGAATGCTGACATCAATCGCAATATTGCGCTGGGCACAGCCAATCGCAAAGAGTCCGGTTCAACCAAAGGTGCACATTACACCATTGGTGTACAAGGGCACTTGGTGTTGGGTACGTTTGCTGAAGGTAAAGTCAAACATGGTCCGGTCGGAGGATTTGCGTATGAGCATCTGCTTTTGAATGGCTATGATGAAGTGGGTAGCACCAGCACTTCTATGAACTTTGGCGCACAAAAGCGCGAAGGTTTTGTGGCGAATGTGGGTTATCAGTTGCGCGGCGATTTTGGCAAAATCAAACCGTATGCGAGCTTGAGCTACGAAGTAGATGGAACGGATGCGGATAAAATCAAAGCGCGTCTGAAGTCGGCTCCGACCAGCTTTAGCGCGATAGCGCCAAAAACCGACAATGGTTTGCGTTTGAAATTGGGTACGCACATTGATCTGGCGAAAAACGTCAATTTGGTTGTGGGCGCGGAGCGCACCTTTGGTAAAGATGCGGGGCAAGAAACCGCTGTTAATATTGGCTTGGATGCACGGTTCTAAGGATCTCCGTGCAAACAAAGAAAAACCTCGCCAACCATGCGGTTGAGCGAGGTTTTTTATGGACTTTAACTTAGCTACTCAGGTTGTTGGGCTGATTTTTCCAGGTGCACCATGTACCATACGCGAACCACGCATACGCGATTATGCTCAACAGCGCCACAGCGGCAAACACCGCACGGTATGCGCTTGGCTCCGTCCAACCCGAAACTTTCAGCAAATCAATCACCGAACCCATACCCCATTGCCAGAAAAATGCCCCGGCGAATAGCAGCAGATTAAATGCGGTCATTGCGCGTCCAGCCTGAGCTTTAGGGACGGTCAAGCCCAGTGCTGGCTGCGCTAAGGAAATCACGGTGGACAAAGCGCAAAACAGCGCGATCATCCACCAACCGCTGCTCGTGCCGAGTAGGGCGATAGCGAACAAAGCAGCACAACTGAATGGCAATCCCCATATAATCAATTGGTCAGCAGTGAGCTTGCGGCGGATGAGCCAAGGGTTGACCGCGCCCCACAGCCAAAACACGATCAGCGTCGTCAAATTGATGGCGAATAAGCCATTGGCTGCTTGCGCAGCAGTGTAGCCCGCCACACGCGTCATCCACGGCCCCGCCCACAGGGTTTGAATGGCGACCACCGCGCCGTAATTGACGAAGGACAACGGTGCGAGTCGCCAAAAATACGCATGATGCCAGATGAAACGATAATCCTCGGTGAATGAGGTTTTCGCCGCTGTCGGCATGGCCGCATGATTGTGCCACGTCGGCACTTTTTGCCAGATACCGAGCATGGCGATGCCGAACAAAATCGCCAGCA
>CAYZVI010000151.1:0-4000 GCA_964481695.1 uncultured Hydromonas sp.
AGTGGTCGCGCACACCATGAGAGCAGCGTCAGCTCGTCTTTGTATTTGGCGAGGATGGGTTCGCGCGCATCGATAACGTAGATCGACATATGGCTGTTGAGCACTTGGCGGATGACTTTGGCCTCTTGGCTGAAGTCGTTTTGCGCCAGTTCGCTGTTTAGAAATACTTCCAGTCGTTCAATACCGTCGGCACGCGCGGGCGTGTTTTGCTCCAGCCATTCGAGCAGGCCGGTGGCGTCCTCCAACCCCGGTGTGTCAAACAGGTGCACAAGGTCGGTGTGGTTCAGGCGGATGGTCGCTTGCTCGACGTGGCGCGTGGTGCCGGCCTCGTCTTTGACTTCGCCGAAATGCACGTCGCGCAGCAGCGTGCGCATGAGTGAGGTTTTGCCGGTGTTGGTGTGGCCGACGACGGCGAGATTGAGTGCGGTGATCGTCATGATGGTTTGTGTTCGTCCGTCGATGGGATGTAAAGGGGGATATCCAGCGCGTCCAGAGCGGTTTGCCATTGCTGTTGGCGTGCGGTTAAATCGGTCGGAGCGTTGGCTTCGGGCAGCAGTTGTACCCACAAGCCGCCTTGCGCATAACGCGCGAGCTGCTCAAGTAAGCGCAACGTGCCGCGCTCAGGTACGGTGTGT
Source organism: uncultured Hydromonas sp. (assembly GCA_964481695.1). GTDB lineage: Bacteria > Pseudomonadota > Gammaproteobacteria > Burkholderiales > Burkholderiaceae > CTSOIL-112. Next base: position 636 of record CAYZVI010000151.1, read on the forward strand.
GCGCGAATACCGATCAGCAGGGCGACCGGATGTTGATTTATCTCTTGTTGCAATCTGTCGAGGTCGGCGCGACCATCAATGTTGCCCCAGTTAAACCAATCGCGGTCAAGTGCGTTGTTACTCCAGTTTTGATCGGCGGCGAGCTGTGGTGATTCGAGTACGGCGGCGATAGCAAAAGCGTTGGCCACAGGATTCGGGCGTGCACCACTGTGAATGCGCTCGCGCACGGTGTCGGCGTCGACGACTTGCGCCGGTGTCCACAGGCGTTGCAGCCGTTGGTAATACGGCAGTTCGAGCGGTAATGCGGGGCTTTTGCTTGAGAGACGCAAACGGCACAGCAGCCACGCGAGGATGCGCGGAATGATGCCGTACAGCAGCAGACTGAGCATGAGCAAAACCGCCCATTGACGCGCATCGGTGATCTGGCCGATGGTTTGATTGTGTGCGACGGTTTGCGCGTCTACGGTAGAGATACCGAGTTTATTCGGCAGCCAGCTGAGCCAGCCGACCAGTTTGGCCAGCATGTGTGAATCCAGCAGGGTACTTTGCCAATTGAAGGTGTACTGGCGGATGGTGAGCATCAGGGTGATTCCGGCGAGCAGGCCGGTGAGCGTGGCCAGCCAAAACTGGTGCGAGAGTTTGCCCCAGTACCAGCGCATGTCCGGTTCGTGCAAGTATTGCTCGTAGGTGTCGACGGCGGCTTGCGTCAGGGTGTCTTTGCTGCGGATGAAGGAGAGCGGATTGAACCACGCGCCATGCTTGCGTGCGCTTTGTCCTTTACTCATCAGCAGCCAGCCGAGCCAGAGCAGCAGCATGATCCAGTTGATGCCCAACACACTGACCAGCACGTAGAAAAAGTTCACCGCATCGGCGTGCATCAATGCCATCGCGGTCATAAAACCGCTGACCAACCAAAACAGCATGATGAGTTTGACCACCGTATTGATGCGCGATTCGATTTTATCGAGCATGCGGCGCAGTTGTGCATCGGCGTCGATACGCTCGGCGCGGGTGCGCAGTTTGCTGACCCAGTCGCCGTTTTCATCGCGCAATAGGTCGGTAATCGGCTGCGGATCGGCGTTGAATACATAGCGACGCTCTTCCAAGCGGCGGATCAGTTCGATGAGGGCGTAGGGATGTGGAATCACGTTGCTGTTTATTGATATGGGTTTATGTGGGTTTATTGTAAATTAAATATACAGATTAAGGCGCTATTCGGATGAACTTTGCTTTTGTCTGGCGACACGGTGTGCGAGTAAACGCTGCAATGCTTCGCGCACCGGCGAGTCGTCATCCAACTGGGAAATGGTTTCGGCGATACGTCGTGCGGATTTTTCGCTAATAACCCTTTGATTTTTAACCAACACTTTATTGGGTGCGCGGTTAATCCACTCGGGACGGTTGAATTGTGTGACTTTGACCACCATATCCTGTATGTCCCAGCCGTACATTTTCAGGCCATCGATGATGAGCGGTGCTTGCTGCTTGATTTTCATGGCCAGTGCTTGATGCGGCACTTTGAGGGTGAGCTTGTTGCGCTCCAGATGCGCGCGCCAGCCGGATTTGAGTGTGGTCGGCATCAGCTCGCTGATGTGCATGGTCAGACGGGTGTTGGTCTCAATGCGCGGCATGGCTTGCGCGAGCACAGGGGCGATGCGCCAACTGTCTTGGATTTGGTAGACGTTTTTCGGCAGTGGGCGGTTTTTCGTGTTCATACAGATGTTTTCAGTGGTGGGGCGTGGTAAAATGCGCCATTTGAACCGTCGGGTGGCATTTGGATGCACCGGCGGCTGATATTATTCATATTTTAAGGTAAAAATTTTCATGGCCAGCGGACTTCTTCAAAAAATATTTGGCTCGCGCAATCAACGTTTGCTCAAAGGTTATCGCAAGATCGTCAGAAAAATCAATCAATTAGAGCCGCAAATGCAGGCGCTGAGCGATGACGAACTGCGCGCGAAAACCGAAGAGTTCAAACAACGATATGTCGATGGTGCGAGTTTGGACAGCCTGCTGCCTGAGGCCTTCGCTGTGGTGCGCGAAGCGGCGCAACGCTCGCTCGGCATGCGTCATTTTGACGTGCAGTTGATTGGTGGTATGGTGCTGCACGAGGGTAAAATCTCCGAGATGCGTACCGGTGAAGGGAAAACCTTGATGTCCACGCTGGCGGTGTATCTGAATGCGATCACCAACAAGGGTGTGCACGTCGTCACCGTGAATGACTACTTGGCCAAACGCGATGCGACTGAAATGGGTGTGTTGTACAACTTCTTGGGTTTGACGGTGGGCGTGAGCCTGGCCGGTATGGAGCGCGAGGACAAAATCGCCGCGTATCAGGCCGACATCACCTACGGTACAAACAACGAATTTGGCTTTGACTACCTGCGTGACAATCTGGTGTACCACAGCACCGAGCGCGTCCAGCGCCCGCTGCACTATGCGATTGTCGATGAGGTCGACTCGATTCTGATTGACGAAGCACGTACGCCGTTGATTATCTCGGGTCCTGCGGATGACAACACGGATTTGTACCAAAAACTCAATTCCGTACCCGCGATGTTGACCGCGCAAACGGTGGAACCCACGCAAGAAAACCCAGAGCCGGAAGGCGATTACTGGGTGGATGAAAAAGCCAAGCAAATTCACCTGTCAGAAGCCGGTCACGAAAAGGTTGAGCAGATTTTGACACAAATGGGCTTGCTGCAACAAGGCTCGAACCTGTACGACACGCAAAACATCTCTTTGGTGCATTTCCTTTTCGCCGCGCTGCGCGCACACAAGCTGTACACCAAGGACAAAGAATACGTGGTGCAAAATGACGAAGTGGTGATTGTCGACGAATTCACCGGTCGTCTGATGGCCGGTCGCCGCTGGTCGGATGGCTTGCACCAAGCGGTTGAAGCCAAAGAAGGCGTGACCGTACAGTCAGAGTCTGTGACAATGGCCTCGATCACCTTCCAAAACTACTTCCGCATGTACGAAAAACTCGCCGGTATGACGGGTACGGCAGACACCGAAGCGTATGAGTTTCAACAAATTTACGGTTTGGAAACCGTGGTTATCCCGACCAATCGTCCGATAGTTCGTCAGGACAAACAGGACTTAATCTACCGTTCGGCAGAGGAAAAATTTGAGGCGGTGATTGCGGATATCAAAGACTGTATCGAGCGTGGTCAGCCTGCCTTGGTTGGTACGGCCTCAATCGAAACCTCAGAATTGTTGTCACACTTACTGGATCAGGAAAAAATTCCGCACAATGTACTGAACGCGAAACAGCACGAACGCGAAGCGCATATCATCGCACAGGCGGGTCGTCCGGGCACCATTACCATCGCCACCAATATGGCCGGTCGTGGTACCGACAT
>CAYZVI010000152.1:0-3977 GCA_964481695.1 uncultured Hydromonas sp.
TTCAAACGTACTTTTATCAATCAATCTGTAAACAACCCGATTAGTTCTTACAGATTAGCAAATAAAAAAAGCGGGCATCTTTTTCGATGTCCGCCTTGAATCGTTTGGTGAACGATTTTGAGGATAAACTGTATCGCTTATATGCCGGTGAATCAGGCTTTTTTGCGCTTGAGATAAACTGCTTGGTACACACCTCCGAAGAATGTACGTTTTTCCCAAGTAAATTGTTCAGCTAATTTAGGATCGGCAAACGCTTTGATTTCCTTGCGCCATAATGCCTCAGCAAACGGCTCCAATTTGGCATTAACCCAGCGTAGCAGCAAACCAACCGGATTCCAAACAGCAGGGCGGTGGTAGTCAACAAATACGATCTCACCATCTGGTTGAATCGAGGTCAGCATACGATTAATAATTTCTGTCTTTTTGTTGTCCGGCACTTCGTGCATCAGAAAGAAGCTACAGGTCAGATCATATCCTTCACCGCGCCATTGGGCTGCATCGGTGTGATGAATGGATACTTGTGGCAGATGACCGATTTTACGTTTGGTGTGGTTGATCTGAATGGTGGCTATGTCGGTGAGGTCAAAATGACCAGTCGGCCCAACTTTTTCCGCAGCTTTTTGTACCAAGTCGCCGTATACATGAGCGACTTGCCAAACACGCATTCCGGGCTTTAGATGATTAATATAAGCGCGCTGAAGGCGAGGTCCGTTACCAAATAAGAGAACGTTAAATACCAAATTGCGATCAAGCCATTCAACATTACGCTCATTGACATAAGCCCAGTTATACACTTCGTCCATGTACTGGGGTAGATGTTCTTCTGAGGTAGTCGTGGATGTTTGAAGAATAGAAACGTTACCGGACGTTGCTTTGTGATGATCCGAGGTGGTGATTTCGGATGTTATATTTTGCACTTTTGACCTCACCTTATTTTAGATTAAAGAGACAAAATCGCTCGAAAATATTGGGTTTATTTGTGGCGATTTTGGCAAGCCTGACGGCATCAGGAATGGGTTAATTAATCTGCCGTCATTATACCGGAGCAGACGTTTTTTCAGTTACCATAAATGGAAAATATTCATTAGAATAATCTTTATACCCTATATAATTTAGAATATTTTTTAGCTTAAAACGATTGCACGTAGTTTATTTACCGCTTTTACGTGCTCCGTAACGCTTTCTGGTTCTATACGCGGTTTAGAGATATTTTGCATGCGCAAAATATGCTGTACGTGACGATAGTGACGGTAGGCATCGCCGCATTGTTTAGCTAAGGTTTGATCAATTAATCCAGCATTGCCGGCACGTTCCAGTAGTGCAATATTGCCTTTGTTATCCAGCAGTTCAGGATAGCGGTTAGAGTAGCCTAAAACCAAAGCTTGCACACAAAACTCAATATCCACCATACCGCCGGAATCATATTTCAAATCAAAGAGTTCTGTTGGGTTTGGATGGCCGGCTTGCAGTTTATCGCGCATTGATGAAATCTCTGAGCGCACTTTATCCAAATCACGTTCGGCTGACAAAATTGAACAACGACACGCTTCAAACCAAGCGCCAATTTCTGCATCACCCGCACAAAAACGAGCGCGGGTGAGGGCCTGGTGCTCCCAGAACCACGCTGATTCGCGCTGGTATTGCTCAAACATCTTCGTGCTGACCACCATCAAGCCGCTATCACCATTGGGTCGTAAACGATAATCGGTATCAAACAATACGCCGGCGCCGGTTGGAGCAGTCAGCCAATTATTCAATCGCTGAGCAAAGCGGCTATAAACATCCAGTGACTCTTGAGCAGGGTCATCAAAAATAAACACCATATCTAAGTCTGACGCATACCCCATCTCTTTGCCGCCCAGTTTGCCGTAGGCAATAATGGCAAATTTAGGGGTATCGCGGTGTTTTTTCGCAAAAGCATTCCAGCAATGATACAGCGCTACCTCCAGCATCACATCGGTCAAATCAGATAGATGATCGGCGAGCTGTTCTACCGTCCATAAACCATCCAAATCCTGCACCAGCAAGCGGAATACTTGGCTGTGGTGATTTTCACGCAGAATATCCATCTGCCGCTCAACATCCGGTTTGCCATCGTGTGATTTGGCATGAACCAGTAGCTCATTCAAATGTGCTTTTAATGCAGGCCAATTGGGAGCGCGATGCAATTGCTCAACATTAAGTAATTCGTCTAATAAAATGGGATGCGCGGTCAGGTAATCGGCAACAAAACGCGAGCTGGCCAACAACTCCACCAAACGTTCCAAAGCCTTCGGATACTCTACCAATAATGCTAAATAACTGCTTCTTCGACTAATTGCATCTAAAAAATTCCAAACTCTTTGCAACCACTCTGATGGAATCAGACGATCACAGTGCTTAGAAACTAAAATATGCGTGCTGGTATTCACCAATTGTTTATAGCGTGCCAAACTACGCTCAGGTAGCTGGTTTAAGCGTGAACTATTTTCAATGCGTACGTAAGCATCTTGAACCTCTTGGGGGGAATCGAAACGAGCCCAAATAGCCGCCCAATCATCATTCTGCGGATCACCGGACGAAGAGGGTGCAGTTTGCAAAGAACGCTCCTCCGGCGCGCGTTCGGGTGCTGTATCAAATAGGGCATTAAAATGGTTGATCACATTTTGCTGGCCTACGCGTAACTTGGCTTCTAATTTATTCCAATTGTGAAAACCCATCGCTTTCGCTATACGGTCACGTAGTTCTGGTTCAACAGGGATTTGTTGTGTCTGGGTATCATTCAGATATTGGATTCGGTGCTCTAAATGGCGTAAAAAAATGTAATGCTCATGCAATTGATTCACAGATGCGTCGCTCAAAAGCCCCATTTTTCCAAGCTCAGGAAGTACCGATAGGGTTGCTTTTTGCTGTAAAATTGGTAACCGCGCGCCCTTAATCATTTGTGGTAGTTGCACACTAAATTCAATTTCGCGAATACCGCCTGCACCGATTTTAATATCTTCGGATTCAGGGTTTCTAGCGGCGCGGCTTTCTGCCTTGGCGCGAATTTTATGATGAACATCACGCAAGGCATCGATCGCGTCATAGTCCAGATAACGGCGAAATACAAATGGATTAACAATTTGTTCCAATAAATGCGAGTGAGGGGTTGGGTTCATCAAGCGGCTTTTGAGCCAAACGAATCGTTCCCAAGTGCGCGCTTGAGTAAACAAATACTTCTCTAAAGTATTCAAACTCACGCATAAAGCGCCAGAGGCACCATTTGGACGCAAACGCATATCGACACGAAATACAAAGCCAAATTCATTTACATCGTCCAGCAGCTTGATAATCCGGCGTCCCATGCGATCAAAAAATTCGCCATGCGAGAGAGCGCGGATGCGTTGGCCTTCAATAGGAGCAACGGTTTCACCCTCATGCTCAAATACGAAAATCAAATCCATATCTGAGGACACGTTCAACTCATTGCCGGATAGTTTACCCATACCCATAACCCATAATGGCATTGCTTCGCCTGTGGACTCGGATCGAGGTTCACCATGAATTTCCACCAAAGCACGATAGGCCACGTCTAAAGCGTACAACGTTGATGCATCGGCCAAAGAGCTAATGGTTTTGGTGACAACATTCAAAGAGTCTTCAGTGGGTGGATGTAGCAAATCAAACTCCATCATGGCCAACATCACCAAAATTCGAGTTTTACGTAGCGCTTCGCCAGCAGCGACTTCAGCATCATGGTGAGCAGACATCTTCGATTGAATCAACTCTGTCATCTCTGAAACGGATAATGGCAATTTCCCAACCAAGGATGAAACCTCATCGGATGAAACACGATTGGCATCTAACATTCTCTGAGCATATTGAGAATAAGCAGAACACAGCAGCGATGATGAATTCATAAAACACTTTCCGATAATATGGATAATTTTTCTAATTATACTTAATCATATCGGACTGTTTAAGCTAATGAATAGTCAATCAAAAAACAAAGTTAA
>CAYZVI010000153.1:0-3970 GCA_964481695.1 uncultured Hydromonas sp.
GTTTGCATGCCGTAGCAAATACCCAGAACCGGTACGCCGAGTTCAAATACGGCTTGCGGTGCGCGTGGTGTATCGCCTTCGGTGACTGAGCTCGGCCCACCTGAGAGAATGACGCCTTTCGCACCGTAATTACAGACGAATTCGTCGGATACGTCGTACGGGTAAATTTCAGCAAATACGCCGGCGTCACGCACGCGACGGGCGATGAGCTGGGTAACTTGTGAGCCAAAATCAATGATGAGGATTTTATCGTGTTGATTACTCATATTATTTATAGTATTAAGAATGTCTACAAAAAAGGTGGGCCGTGCCCACCCGATTAGATTAACCTACCGAGTAATTTGGTGCTTCTTTGGTGATCTGCACATCATGCACATGCGATTCGCGCATACCGGCCGAAGTGATTTCGACAAATTGTGCGCGTGTACGCAAATCTTCGATCGAGGCACAGCCGCAGTAGCCCATGGATGAGCGGATGCCGCCAATCAGTTGGTGCACAATCGCCAGTACCGAGCCTTTGTACGATACGCGACCTTCGATGCCTTCAGGTACCAGTTTGTCGACGTTACCTTCGTTGTCTTGGAAATAGCGGTCTTTCGAGCCTTGCGCCATGGCGCCGAGGCTGCCCATGCCACGGTATTCTTTGTATGAGCGGCCTTGGTACAGTACGACTTCACCCGGTGACTCTTCGGTACCGGCGAACATGGAGCCGAGCATGACGGTGTATGCGCCTGCGGCCAATGCTTTGGCAATGTCGCCGGAGTAGCGGATGCCGCCGTCACCGATCAAGGGTACGCCGGTGCCTTCAAGCGCTTTGGCGACGTTGGCAATCGCGGAGATTTGCGGTACGCCAACACCGGCGACAATACGCGTGGTACAGATGGAGCCGGGACCGATGCCGACTTTCACGCCATCTGCGCCGTGTTCCACCAGTGCCAATGCGGCTTCGGCTGTCGCGATGTTGCCACCGATGACGTCAATATGTGGATAGTTTTCTTTGACCCATTTCACACGATCGAGTACGCCTTGCGAATGGCCGTGTGCGGTGTCAACGATGATGACATCGACACCGGCTTGGGCCAGTAAACGCACGCGCTCGTCGTTTTCAGGGCCGACGCCGACTGCTGCACCGACGCGCAATTGACCGCGCGCATCTTTGGTGGCATTTGGATGCGTAGTGGCTTTTTGGATGTCTTTAACGGTAATCAGACCGCGCAATTCGTCATTGTCATTGATGACCACAACGCGTTCCAAGCGATGCTTGTTCAACAGTTTTTTCGCTACGCTCAACTCGTCCTCTTCTTTGACGGTGATGAGGCGTTCGCGCGGGGTCATTTTGTCCGCTACTTTTGCGTCCATGTCTTCTTCAAAGCGCAAATCGCGGCTGGTGATGATACCAACAACTTTTTTGTTTGAGACAACAGGGAAACCAGATACGCCGGTTTCTTGTGCCAGCTCGATGATTTGACCTATGGTCATGTCAGGCGTCACCGTGACCGGATCGCGCAAAATGCCGGATTCGAAGCGTTTGACTTTCGCTACTTCGAGGGCTTGCTTTGCAGGCGTCAGGTTCTTATGAATGATGCCGATACCGCCTTCTTGTGCCAGAGCAATTGCCAAGCGTGACTCGGTCACGGTGTCCATCGCCGCTGAAACTAAAGGGATATTGAGTGTGATATTACGCGAGAGCTTTGATTTGAGCGAGGCGTCGCGCGGGAGAATGTTTGAATATGCTGGTACGAGAAGTACGTCGTCAAAAGTGAGCGCTTTCTGCATGAGTCGCATGGTGGGGTTCCTTTCGCAAAGCGCGATTATACGGTATTTTTGAGTTTTACGTGTTAGAATGTTTTCCCTTGATTTACAGTGTAATGAGAGTTTTTGTAGTGATTTTTTAGGCAAAAGTGTATTTAAGCAGTATAGGCTTTGGTTTAGAATTTTTTGTTTGCATATTTATACGGTTGAGATCTGGAATTTATTTCAGTCCAGAAAGTTTTTGATGTCCAATAATCATCCTTCTCCGGAACAATTTCGTCGTGGCGTATTCGCAGGTGTGGGCGCAGGCGCGATGTGGGGTTTGGTTTTTCTTTATCCGCGCGTGACGCCTGAGTTCTCGCCGATGTCGCAGATGGTGCTGCGTTATATTTGCTATGGTTTGTTTGCCATTGTACTGTCATGGCGTGCATTGAGTGGTGTTTGGTCACGTTTGCAGGGGCAAGATTGGCGCATGCTGGTGAAAATTTCCTTGCAGGCGAATATTTTGTATTACATTTGCTTGGCAACGGGCGTGAAATACGGTGGTATTGCGCCCACTACGCTGATTATCGGTATGCTGCCGGTGACGATCGCACTGCTGGGGCAAAATGATGCGGGCTCATTACATTGGAAGCGCTTGCTGGCGCCAATCGTATTGATGGCGCTTGGGATTGTGGCAATCAGCTATGATTTATTCACGCATGCGGATGATCATCTGAACAGTACGCTGTGGCAACGCGTTTTAGCTTTATTTGCTGCTGCGGGTGCCTTGGTATTCTGGACGCTGGCGGCTGTGAATAATGCGCGCTATTTGCGCAGTCACAATGCAATTGACCCGAAAACGTGGTCGGATTTGTGCGGCGTGGTCACTGGATTGTTGGCTTTGCTCATGTTGGGCGTGGGTTTGGTCTGGGCACAGGTCGCGCCGAGCAGTATTTTTGCGATCAGCACCGATACGAATTTACCGTGGTTGAAATTTCTGTTGATCGGCGGCGTGGTCATTGCCTTTTGCGCGTCGTGGTTCGGTAATATCTTGTGGAATATTGCCAGTCATCTGCTTCCGATTAGTTTAACAGGGCAACTGATTATGTCGGAAACGCTGTTTTCGCTGATTTATGGCTTTGTCTACGATGGGCGTTGGCCGCGTGTACTTGAATGGCTGGCCATGGCGCTGGCGCTCGGTGGTGTGGTTTGGGCAATTCGCTTGCATGCGGATAAGGGGGGCGAAATTTCCGAGGAAGCGACGCAGGTGCACGGATGAGCACGCACAAAACCGCCTACGTGCAAATGACGCTGGCGATGCTGTTGATCGGCAGTCTGTTTGTCGTGAGTAAGGTGATTGTGCAGACCGTGCCGGTATTCGTCGCTTCGTTTTTACGGCAATTTTTGGCCTTTTTGGCATTGGCGGCATGGCTGTATGTGCAGAAATCGACCATGCCCAAGATTCAACGACGTGATTGGGGCGTATTGCTCATTCAAGGCGTGGTTGGGATTTTTCTGTTCAGCGTTTTTGCCTTGTATGGCTTGAAATATACCAACGCGATTGATGCAAACATCATCACCAGCACCACGCCGTTGAGCATGATGTTGATCGCGGTGCTGCTGCTCGGTGAACGGCTGACGATGCGTCGCGTGAGTGCGCTGCTGTTGGCGTTGCTCGGGACGCTGGCGATTAATGTGCTGGGCACGCACGACAGCGGTACGCGGCAAGAGGTGTGGTTCGGTAATGCTCTGGTGGTATTGGCCGTTTTGGCCGAAGGGGTGTTTTTTGGTTTCGGTAAACTGCTCAAAAGTCCGATTTCTTCGACGTGGCTGTCATTGATTTTGACCGCAATTGGCTCGGTGCTGTTCGCGCCGTTTGCTGCGTACTCAGCGATGTCAACCGATTGGCCGCAGGTGCCGTGGACAACGTGGCTACTGGTGTTGTATACCGGTGTGGCATTGACAGCGTTTGGCGTGGTGCTGATGAATCGCGGCTTACAGCAGGTTCCGGCGAGCAACGCCTCAATTTTCACCGCGCTCATGCCGGTCAGCGGTGTGGCACTGTCGGTGATCTTTTTGCGCGAACAATTCCACTGGTATCATGCGCTGGGTATGGTGCTGGTACTGGCGGCGATGACACTGGTGATGTTTGAGAAAAAGGATGCGGTGGTGCAGACGATAGTGGCGGAGTGAAAAATTAAAAAATGCGCTGAATCCAGCGCATTTTTGATTATTT
>CAYZVI010000154.1:0-3948 GCA_964481695.1 uncultured Hydromonas sp.
ACCATCGTGATGGCAAGTCAGGCTATTTGAAGGATTTACCGCTGGTGCTCAAATATACCCGTCAGGTGGCAGCGCGTTATCGCGAGCTCGGTTCGCTATTGCGTCTACTCGATGATGTGGCGCAAAAATCCGATGGCGCGGGCGCGGATACCACACAGGTGGGTTATACCTTTTAAGGGGGCAAAATGATTGAAGTCGCAATGATTTTTGCTGCCGGACGCGGTGAGCGCATGCGTCCTTTGACCGACGTGACGCCCAAACCTTTGCTGGAAGTTGCGGGTAAACCACTGATCGTTTGGCAAATCGAAGCTTTGGCGCGTGCGGGCATAAGCCAGATCGTGATCAACCACGCGTGGCTGGGTGAGCAGATTCCGGTGGCGCTGGGCGATGGCTCTCGCTATGGTGTGCAACTGCATTATTCTGCCGAAGGTGAGGCACTGGAAACCGCCGGTGGCATTGCCAAAGCGTTGCCACTGTTACGCCAGCTCAACTCGCACAATGTGTTTTTAGCGGTTAGCGGTGATGTGTTCACCGATTATGATTATGCGCAATTGCATGGAAAGGCAGATGAATTGGCTGCGCAGAGCGTGCCAAACATGCATTTGGTGATGGTGGAAAACCCTGATTTCCACGCGCAGGGCGATTTTGTTTTGAGTGCAGGGCGTTTGTATGCCAAAACGACGCAATTGTATGACCCGCAGGCGCGTGCCTTGACCTTTGGCAATATCGGTTTGTACGATATGCGTGAGTTTGCGGATATTCGGGTTGGTGAAAAAGTGGCGATGAGTCCGTTTTATAAGGCATCGATTGAGCATGGTCACGCCAGTGGTGAAATATTCGCGGGCTTGTGGGAAAATGTTGGTACGCCAGCACAATTGGCGCAGCTGAATCAAAAACAATCCTGATTATTCAATCATATCAGTGAGAATGGAGAGCGTATGCGCATTTTGTTAGCCGAAGACGATGAGGTGTTGGCTGATGGTCTGTCGCGCGCATTGCGTGAGGCCGGTTATGCGGTTGATGTGGTGAACGATGGTCAGCAGGCCGACGCGGCGCTGTCCACTCAGGAGTGCGATTTGCTGATTTTGGATTTGGGCTTGCCAAAAATGTCGGGACTTGAAGTTCTGCGCCGTGCGCGTGCGCGGCAGATGTACACGCCGATTTTGATTTTGACTGCCGCTGATTCGGTCGAGCAGCGCGTTCAGGGCTTGGATTTGGGCGCGGACGATTATATGGCCAAGCCGTTTTCGCTCAATGAATTGCTCGCCCGCGTGCGTGCGCTCACGCGCCGTCAGGCCGGTTTTGGACAAAGTCGCATTCAGCTGGGCAATTTGAGCTTTGATCTGGTTTCGCGCAGCGCGCAGGTGAACGATCAGCTGATTGATTTATCCGCCCGGGAATTGGGTGTATTGGAAATTTTGCTTAATCGTACCGGCCGGTTGGTGTCCAAAGAGCAGATTCTTGATCATTTGTGTGAATGGGGTGAAGAGGTTAGCCACAACGCGATTGAGGTGTACGTTCACCGTTTGCGTAAAAAACTCGAGCCGTCCGGCTTGAACATCACCACGATTCGGGGTTTGGGCTACTGTTTGGAAAAACCCAAAGATATCCCAGACGCGGTACCTTAATTTCTCTGATGCATTTTTCGAAATCCTTTTTAGCCAATGTGGCGTAAATTTCAAACCTCCAATCCCAAGTCTTTATTCGGGCAGATCATGCTGTGGATGTTGTTGCCATTGATTATTCTCTGGCCGCTATCCATGCTGATTTCGTACCCGATTGGGCGCAGTATTGCCGACTCTCCATTTGATCAAGGCTTAAGCAATCAGGTTCAAATGTTGCAGCAGCGCGTATATAACGAGCAGATATCATCGCCTTGGCACGTTGTGATGGATGATGGTACCGATAAGCGTGTGTTTCAGTTGATTACGGCAGATGGTGTGCCCATTGAAGGTTGGTCAAAGTTACCGCAACCGCCCATGTTGGATTCGATTGAGCTGAATCGAGTTCAGTTTTATAACACCAAAATTGAGAGCGAGCCTTATCGCATGGCATATATGTGGGTGCAGCTGAATGCCGAATCGCCGCTCACTTCAAAATTCTCACCCGATACCTTGGTATTACTGCAAATGGGTGAAACGCTGAATAAGCGCCGTGCATTGGCACGCCAAATTTTGCAGGGTGTGACACTGCCGCAGTTAATGTTTTTGCCGATTGCGGTGATGTTGATTTGGTTTGGTCTCACGCGGGGAATTATGTCGCTCAATCGTTTGCAAATGAGTGTGTTACAGCGCAATGAGGGCGACTTGAGTAATCTATCTTTGGACGATACCCCCGAAGAAGTGCAGCCGCTGGTACGTAGCTTTAATAATATTCTCAGTCGCTTACGACGCAATGTGGGCTTGCAAAAGCGTTTCCTGGCCGATACCGCACATCAAATTAAAACGCCTTTGGCTGGATTGAAAGCTCAGGCTGAATTGGCATTGAATACCAAAAATCCATTGCAGCGTCAGGAAAGCTTAGAACACATCAGCAGTTCCGCCGATCGCGCGGCACGATTGGTGTCGCAATTAATTGCACTGGCGCGTACCGAGCATATTAGCAAAGAAGGAACAGACTGGATCAATGTCGATTTGGTTCAGGCGGCGCGTGATCAGTTGGTCAATGCGGCCGATCATGCGATGCAGGCGGGTTTGCTGATTGCCTTTGAAGCGCCGGATTGGGAGGTGCCGATTCATGCGCAACCAGTGATGCTCGGCGAGTTGATTAAAAATTTGATTGATAACGCCTGTCACTATACCCAGTCCGACGTGACTGTGCGCGTGACGCAGGATCACCTTGGCGCGCATTTATATGTGTTGGATAACGGGCCGGGGATTCCCTCTCATGAGCGTGAACAGGTATTTGAGCCGTTTTACAGTGTCTTGGGCGAAAACAAAGGCGGCAGTGGTCTTGGCTTAGCCATCGTCAAGGAAATTGCGCGCCTGCACGAAGCCGAATTGAAAATCACCGAAAACGTTGAACTGGAAAATGCCTATCTCAAACCGGGTTGTATCGTGCACGTGATATTCAAACGGGCGGATATTATCACAGGGAATTTGGGCACTTGATTCGATAGCTGAAATTCATTTAGATATCTAAAAGCCGTTGGCGCCAAAGACCTCTATCGCCATTTGCGCATCCTGCTCGCTCATCACCCGCGTTTTTCGCGTGGTTGGATCAATACAGGTACGCATCAATACTTCACGATCAATACCGGACAAGCCGCGATAGCGCACCACTTGCGGATTTTTGCCTTGCTCGCGTAATTGCGCCACCAATGCAATGGTCTGCGCCTCCGAGTAGGTATATAGGGGCGTTTCACCGGTCAGTAAAATTTGCACCCACGGTGCGTGGACGCGTTCGATTTTCCCCGCGCGCAAGAGTTCGGGTAAATAACGGTGAAAAAACATCAGCATCAGTGCGCCGCTGTGAATGCCATCAGCATCCGGGTCAAACAGCAGTACGATGCGCTCGAAACGTAAATTTTCTATCGAAAACCAATCACCTTGGCCTTTGGCCTGAACGCCCAAGCTATCCAGTAGGGCTTTAAACAAAGGATAGGCCAGCACTTTATCCTCGGCTGCTTTGATCGCGTTCAGCGGCTTGCCCTGCATCGGTAATACTGCTTGAAATTGTCCGTCGCGTAACGATGTCACTGTACTCGCAGCCGAATCGCCCTCTACAATGAACAATTCCGTATCCGCACCATGGCGGCGAGAATCTACAAACTTAATGGGGGTGTTTCTGAAATACATGGATATGCCGTCTGAGGAAGTTGAGACAGCCTAATTTAGCACAAAGTGAATGGTTAGGTGCAGGTACGTGAAGTTTGCTTGCAGTCAATTATAAAAAAGGGTCTTAGGAAGCAAACGCATTAAAATATGCGCTAAGCTCTTGAGACCAAAT
>CAYZVI010000155.1:0-3907 GCA_964481695.1 uncultured Hydromonas sp.
ACTCATTTACTGAGAAAAAACGCATTCGTAAAAGTTTCGCCAAGCGCGAAGTCGTGCAGCAGGTTCCTTACCTGCTCGAAACTCAGTTGCATTCGTACTATGAATTCTTGCAAGCCGATATTGACCCGATGCAACGTCGCAACACCGGTCTGCAAGCTGCTTTCACCTCTATTTTCCCGATTGTTTCGCACAATGAAATGGCACGTCTGGAGTTCGTGAGCTATCACCTCGCATCGCCGGTATTTGATGTCAAAGAATGTCAACAACGTGGCTTGACCTTCTGCTCGGCTCTGCGCGCAAAAGTGCGTCTGGTGCTGATGGATAAGGAAGCGTCCAAACCAACCGTGAAAGAAGTGAAAGAGCAAGAAGTCTATATGGGCGAGCTGCCTTTGATGACCAATACCGGCTCATTCGTGATCAATGGTACCGAGCGTGTGATCGTGTCGCAGTTGCACCGTTCGCCAGGCGTGTTCTTCGAGCACGATAAGGGGAAAACCCACAGCTCAGGTAAATTGCTGTTCTCAGCGCGCATCATTCCCTACCGTGGTTCATGGTTGGATTTCGAGTTCGATCCGAAAGATGTGTTGTACTTCCGCGTGGATCGTCGTCGTAAGATGCCTGTGACCATTTTGCTCAAAGCCATCGGTATGACGCCTGAGCAAATTTTGGAAACTTTCTTCGACTTTACCGAAGTGACGTTGGCCAAAGAAGGCGGGTTCGTTCCGGTGAATACCGAACGTCTGCGCGGTGAAGTGGCGCGTTTTGACATCGTGGATAAAGACGGTAAAGTCTTGGTCGCACGCGACAAGCGCATCACCGGTAAACACATTCGTGACATCGAAAAAGCCGGTCTGAAAGAAATGGCTGTGCCGGAAGACTACCTGTATGGTTTGGTCTTGGCGAAAAACGTGATCGATGCCGACACCGGCGAAGTGATTGCCAGAGCGAATGATGAATTGACCGAAGAATTGCTGCGCAAGCTGCGTGATGCGGGCATCAAGCGCTTTGACGTGTTGTACACCAACGAATTGGATCACGGCGCGTACATCTCCAGCGCATTGCGTCTGGATGAAACCGCGGATCAAAACGCCGCGCGTATTGCGATCTACCGCATGATGCGCCCAGGCGAACCGCCGACCGATGAGGCCGTAGAAGCCTTGTTCAACCGCTTGTTCTACTCCGAAGACGCGTATGATTTGTCGCGCGTGGGTCGTATGAAATTCAACCGCCGCTTGGGTCGCGATAGCGACGAAGGCGCGATGGTGCTGGACAACGACGACATCCTCGACGTGGTGAAAACTTTGGTGGATCTGCGTAACGGCATTGGCGAAGTGGATGATATTGACCACTTGGGTAACCGTCGCGTGCGTTGCGTGGGCGAATTGACCGAAAACCAATTCCGTTCAGGTTTGGCGCGTGTGGAACGTGCGGTGAAAGAACGTCTGGCGCAAGCGGAATCCGAAGGTCTGCTGCCACATGATTTGATCAACTCCAAACCGATTTCATCGGCGATCAAAGAGTTTTTTGGCTCCAGCCAATTGTCGCAATTTATGGATCAAACCAACCCGCTGTCGGAAATCACCCACAAACGCCGTGTGTCCGCACTCGGTCCGGGCGGTTTGACGCGCGAGCGCGCCGGCTTTGAGGTGCGTGACGTCCATCCGACGCACTACGGTCGTGTATGTCCGATTGAAACGCCAGAGGGTCCAAACATTGGTTTGATTAACTCCATGGCGATTTACGCGCGTTTGAACGAATACGGCTTCCTCGAAACGCCGTACCGTCGTGTTGAAAATCTGAAAGTGACCGATAAAATCGACTACTTGTCTGCGATCGAAGAGGGCAAATACGTGATCGCACAGGCGAATGCGGAAGTCGACGACAAAGGCACTTTGATCGGTGAATTGGTCTCTGCGCGTGAAGCGGGCGAATCCATGCTCGTATCGCCAGAGCGTGTGCAATACATGGACATTGCGCCATCGCAGATCGTATCCGTGGCGGCATCGTTGATTCCGTTCCTTGAGCACGATGATGCGAACCGTGCGTTGATGGGTTCAAACATGCAACGTCAGGCCGTTCCATGCCTGCGTGCAGAAAAAGCGGTTGTTGGCACGGGTATTGAGCGCACCGTAGCGGTCGACTCAGGTACGGCGGTACAAGCCCTGCGTGGCGGTGTAGTCGATCACATCGAAGCGAACCGCGTGGTGATTCGCGTGAACGACGACGAAACCGTGGCAGGTGAAGTCGGTGTGGACATTTACAACCTCATCAAATACACGCGTTCGAATCAAAATACCAACATCAACCAACGTCCGATCGTGAAAAAAGGTGACATCGTGGCGCGCGGTGACGTGATTGCCGATGGCGCATCGACCGATTTGGGTGAGTTGGCGCTGGGTCAAAACATGATGGTGGCGTTCATGCCGTGGAATGGCTATAACTTCGAGGACTCGATTTTGATCTCCGAAAAAGTCGTGGCCGACGATCGCTACACCTCGATTCACATCGAAGAATTGAGCGTGGTGGCGCGCGACACCAAGCTGGGCGCGGAAGAAATCACCCGCGATATTTCCAACTTGGCTGAATCGCAACTGACCCGCTTGGACGAATCCGGCATTATCCACATTGGCGCGGAAGTCAAATCCGGCGACGTATTGGTCGGTAAAGTGACGCCGAAGGGTGAAACCCAGTTGACGCCAGAAGAAAAACTCCTGCGTGCGATTTTCGGTGAAAAAGCCTCTGACGTGAAAGACACCTCATTGCGTGTACCGGGCGGTATGGTCGGTACGGTGATTGACGTCCAAGTGTTCACCCGTGAAGGCACGACGCGTGACGCGCGTGCGCAATCGATCATTGACGACGAATTGAACCGCTATCGCCATGATCTCGAAGATCAAATGCGCATTGTATCGCGCGACGCGTTCAGCCGTTTGGAGAAAAACCTGATCGGTAAAGTCGCCAATGGCGGCCCGAACAAGTTGGCCAAAGGCGCGAAAATCACCAAAGAATATTTGGATGAATTTGCCGATCACTACAAATGGTTCGACATTCGTGTGGCGGATGACGCGGTTGCTGCCGATATGGAAGCAGTGCGTGAAGCTTTGGAACAAAAACGTGCGCAGTTCAACAATGCATTTGACGAAAAACGTAAAAAATTGACCCAAGGCGATGATTTGCCAGCAGGTGTCATCAAGATGATTAAAGTGTATTTGGCCGTTAAACGTCGTTTGCAGCCGGGTGACAAAATGGCGGGTCGCCACGGTAATAAAGGTGTCGTGTCATTGATCGTACCGGTCGAGGACATGCCGCACATGGCCGATGGCACACCGGTGGACATCGTATTGAACCCATTGGGCGTACCATCACGTATGAACGTCGGTCAGATTCTCGAAGTTCACTTGGGCTGGGCGGCCAAAGGTCTGGGCTGGCGCATTGACGAGATGATGAAGCAGCAGGCGAAAGTCGAAGAGCTGCGTCAATTCATCGAACAGATTTACAACGCGTCCGGTCAGAAAGAGGACATCAAAGGCTTGTCCGAAGCGGAATTGCTCGAATTGGCACACAACCTGCGCAACGGTGTACCGTTTGCGACGCCGGTATTTGACGGCGCGGCGGAAAAAGAAATCCACCGCATGCTCGATTTGGCCTTCCCTGATGCCGATGAAAAAACCCAAAAACTGGGCTTTAACGACAGCAAAACGCAAATGCAGTTGTACGATGGCCGCACCGGCGATCCGTTTGAACGCAAAGTCACCGTGGGCTACATGCACATCCTGAAACTGCACCACTTGGTCGACGACAAGATGCACGCCCGTTCAACCGGCCCGTACAGCTTGGTGACGCAGCAGCCATTGGGCGGTAAAGCGCAGTTCGGTGGTCAGCGTTTCGGTGAGATGGAGGTCTGGGC
>CAYZVI010000156.1:0-3907 GCA_964481695.1 uncultured Hydromonas sp.
AAGCTGATTAAAATCGGTGTGGATTCATTGAAAATCGAAGGCCGCACCAAATCGCTGTACTACGTCGCACGCACCGCACAGACCTATCGCCGCGCGATAGACGATGCGCTGGCGGGCAAACCGTTCAATCCAGAGTTGTACGCCGAGCTGGAAGGTCTGGCCAATCGCGGCTATACCGATGGCTTCCTTGAGCGTCACCAATCACACGAGATGCAAAACTACGTATCCGGCTACTCCAGCGCGAAAACCAGTCAATACGTGGGTGATGTGTTGAGTGTGGATGCGGACGGTTGGGCGACAATCGACGTGAAAAATAAATTCCGTGTGGGCGATACATTGGAAATCATTCACCCGTCAGGCAATCAAATCGTTACTCTGAACGAAATGCGCAAAGAAGGCCTCGCGGTGCAAGAGGCCGCCGGTGGCGGCCACATCGTGACGATTCCCAATATGCAAGGCAAGGACAAAGCGCTGCTGACGGTGATTTTGCCTTAAAGCGCTTTGTTACAGTTCGACCTGTGCCCCCAGCTGCACCGAGCGGTTCGGGGGTAATTCGAAATAGTCGCTGGTGCTGGTGGATTGGCGGTAAAGGGTATTAAACAACATAAATTGCCAGCGATTGAAATGGCCATTGCCTTGGATCAATTTAGCGTTGGAAGCAAAATAACTGGTCGTCATGGCATCAAAACTCAAATGATCATGCTCAATGGTTTGCAATACCGGCTGCAATAGAGGCTGCTCGCGAAAGCCAAAATGCAGCTCAATCGCATACATATGCTCAGCCAGATCGCGGATGCGCACGCGATCCTGATCGGCCACATACGGAATTTTTTCGCCCAATACGCGCAAAAACACATTCTGTGCGTGCAGCACTTGATAGTGTTTCAAGTTATGCATCAATGCGCGCGGAACCAAATCCAAATCGCCACACATATATACCGCCGTTCCCTCCACGGTCTTGATGTCCGATTTGTCCATCGCAATAAAACTTTTCATCGGGATGCTGTGTTTTTGGCGTTCTTGTGACAAATATTTCTGACCGCGCTGCCAAGTGTACAAAATGATGAAAAAGACAATGCCCATGCTCAAGGGCAGCCAACCGCCATGAGCGATTTTGCCCACGTTGGAGATGAAAAATCCGGTTTCAATAATAGCAAAGCCGACGAAGGCGATGCTCATCAAGCGAAACCACTTGGGTCGGGTCAACGATAACAAATACAGCACAATGCCAGTGGTAATCAACATGGTTCCCGAAACCGCCAAGCCATACGCCGCAGCTAAGGCGGATGAGGAGCCAAAACCCAGCACCAGTAAGACCACTCCGAATAGCATCAAGGCATTGATGAAGGGAATGTAAATTTGCCCTTGCTCGGTGTCGGAGGTGTGTTGAATGCCAATTCGAGGCAGCAGATTCAAACGAATGGCCTGTAACGTCATGGAGTAGGCGCCGGCGATGGTTGCCTGCGAGGCAATGATGGTGGCTATGGTCGCTAAGATGACAAAAACGATCATGATTGATGGCGGTGCGAGCAAATAAAAAGGATTTTTAATGGCGCTCGGATCATTCAGCACCAAGGCGCCTTGGCCGAGGTAATTCAAAATCAAGCCGGGCCACACGACGCCAAACCATGCGATACGCACCGCTTTACTGCCAAAATGCCCCATGTCGGCAAATAATGCTTCGCCGCCGGTTAAGGCCAAAAACACCGCGGATAACAGAGTGGTCGCCATTTTCGGCTCGGTGATGGCAAAATGAATGGCGTAATAGGGGTTGAGCGCTTTGAGTATGCTCGGGTTCTGCAGCAGATTGAGCAATCCCAATAAGCCCAAACAACCAAACCAAATGACCATCATCGGTCCGAACAGTAAATTCCCCAGCTTTTGAGTACCGTGGCGTTGTATCGAAAACAGCGCAATGATAATGCCTATGGTGATGGGAACAATGTAATGATTAAATTGAGGGGAAACCAATTCCAACCCCTCAACCGCTGATAAAACGGAAATGGCCGGAGTAATCAGAGAATCCGCGTAGAATAATCCTGCGGCAAACATCCCCAATACCATGACGTAGCGCAGTTTTTTGTGATGCGTTTGGGCCGATTGGACTGCCAAAGCCATCAGAGCCAAGACGCCGCCTTCACCATGGTTGCTAAAGCGCAGAATTAAGCATACATATTTCAAGGTTGCGATCAGCATAATCGCCCATAAAAATGCCGAAATACTGGCTAAGACATTCATCTCGGTCGCTGCCATGCCGCTAGCGAAAGCTTCTTTGAATGCATACAGCGGGCTGGTTCCTATGTCACCATAGACGATGCCCAGTGCGGCTAAGGCTAAAGCGGCTTGATTGGAGGTGTTTCCTTTTTTTTGACTCATGAATGCTCCTTAAAGTTCATTGAAGTCGATCAATTGGATTGCCCATGCTAATCCTGCAAAATGAAAATAATTGGCTTGCGTCTTTCTAAATATGCAGGCAATTTGTAATTTTCTTGGCCGTTGCTGCGAAGCTTAATTGTTGGTTGTGCGCATCAATACTCATTGACTAAATTCGATTTGCTATATATAATTACCGTCTATTTTGCGCTCGGATGTGCTTGAGGGCAGAATTAGGAGACGTGGCCGAGAGGTCGAAGGCACTTCCCTGCTAAGGAAGCATATGGGCTTAAACCTGTATCGAGGGTTCGAATCCCTCCGTCTCCGCCAATAGTTAGTGATGACGGCGATTGGTTTCTAATCGCCGTTTTCTTTCTTACCCTACCGGCAACGACGCGTCGGAGGGTTTTTATCCACAAGGAGAATCTATGCGTCATTATGAAATCGTACTGATCGTACATCCGGACCAAAGCGAGCAAGTACCTGCGATGATGGAGCGTTACACCACGCAAATCACCGCGGCTGAAGGTAAAGTACACCGCTTTGAAGACTGGGGCCGCCGTCAATTGGCTTACCCAATTCAAAAATTGGCCAAAGCACACTACTTGTGCTGGAACATCGAATGCTCGCAAGCAGCATTGGACGAGTTGGAACACAATTTGCGCTTTAACGATGCGATCCTGCGCCACTTGACCACCAAATTGGACAAAGCTGAAACCGGCGCGTCTGTGATGCTCAAGTCTGCTGAGAAAGCTGCCGAAAAAGCCGCTGAGAAAGCTGCTCCGGCCGAAGCCGCATCTGCTGAGTAATTCGTAACCTTGTAATAGACGGCTGATGAGCGCGTCGAATCACAATCGATTGACATTAGAAGCGTGCTTGGTTGAAAAATCATCCTTGCACACGAACTTAACCGGTTGCCCGATGATTGAAGTGGTTTTGCAACATCAATCGGAGCAGTCGGAGGCGGGAAGTCCGCGCCAGACCCAGTTTGAAATCGCCGCAGTGGCGATGGGGGATGCAGCGGTAGCGGTCAATGCCTGTACGGTGGGACACCACTACAAAGTACAGGGGTTCTTGAATCGCAAAAGCCTTAAAAGTGTCAAATTACGATTGCACATCACGCACATCAGTCCAGTAAGTCATTAAATTAATTTTTGAAAAAGGAAATGCATCATGGCAGCTCCACGTGGTAAAAACGGTCGTCCAGAACGCCGCCAACAACAAAACCCATTGTTCAAACGCAAACGCGTTTGCCGCTTCACCGCCGCTGGCGTTGAACAAATCGACTACAAAGACGTCGATACATTGAAAGACTTTATCGCTGAAAACGGCAAAATCATCCCAGCTCGTTTGACTGGTACCCGCGCGATTTATCAGCGTCAATTGAACACTGCCATCAAACGTGCGCGTTTCTTGGCTCTGTTGCCATACTGCGACAATCACAAGTAATGCTCGCGTATCGGATAACGAAAGGATAAATCATGCAAATTATTTTATTGGAAAAAGTATTGAACGTTGGTCAATTGGGCGACGT
>CAYZVI010000157.1:0-3879 GCA_964481695.1 uncultured Hydromonas sp.
CCGATACGAGCGGGAATTTGGGCGCAAGAGATTTTTAGCATGTTTTATCCATTGTTCAAATAAGCGCAGAGAAAGTAATAGGCCACATGATACATGAGAACGAATTGCCCATCACTCCATTACATGAGATGCAAAAGGCGAGGATAAACCTCGCCTTGCTTTGAATACTACCAATCGACTTTTTAGCCTTTGTAGTTGGCCACGCCGTCGTTAATTTCTTTGTGCGCGTCTTCCAAACCTCCCCAACCTTCGACTTTCACCCATTTGCCTTTTTCCAGTGCTTTGTACTGCTCGAAGAAGTGTTGCACGTTGTCTTTGATGTATTGTGGCACTTGCTCAATGGTTTTGATGTCCGCAGTCATTGGGCACACTTTATCCACTGGCGCCACGATCAATTTTGCGTCTTCGCCTTTTTCATCGGTCATTTTCAAAATACCAATCGCACGGCAGCGCACCACAGCACCTGCCATAATCGGAAATGGAGCCAATACCAAAGCATCCACCGGATCGCCATCACCGGCCAAAGTTTGCGGAATATAGCCGTAGCTCAACGGATAACGCATACCGGTGCCGATGAAACGATCCACCCACAGAGTTTGCGTGTCTTTATCCACTTCGTATTTCACCGGATCGCTTTGCGCGGGAATCTCAATGATGACGTTAAAATCGTTTGGAATGTCCTTACCGGCTGGAATGGCTTCGTAACCCATGATTATTTTTCCTCAAAAATCAGTTAAACAAAAATACTGCGGCATTATAACGCAACACCGATTGGCTCATGAGTTTTTATCCAACTCGAATGACTGAGCACTGCAATGCGGTGAGTCCAATTTTCAAAAAAATTATTAATCCAGCAAAGACATAACCAGTGGTGCAAAACCATGGTTAAGTGGACCATGCCCCTGCCCCATTCGCGCCATTTGACCCTGTTCGATTGCTTGTGTGATGTATGCGCGTGCGTGTTTAACCGCTTCGGGTAAATGCAGCCCTAAGGCCAAATAGCAGGCAATTGCTGAGGACAGCGTACAGCCCGTACCATGTGTATTGATACTCGCAATACGAGGACTCGAGTAGCTCTGTGTCTGCCATGTTTCACTCTCAGAGCGATATAACAATAAATCGGTCACTTGCGCACCAGCGGTCTGTTCGGATAAGTGCCCGCCTTTGAGCAAAACCGACCGCGCGCCTAAAGAGGATATATCATAAGCGGCTTGTTCCAACTGCTCGAGATGATCTATGGTGCGACCAAGCAAAATTGACGCTTCATCCAGATTTGGAGTCACCACACAGGCCAAGGGAAATAACTCTCTGACCATGATATCTATGGTTTCTTTGAGCATCAAATGATCACCGCTACTGGCCACCATGACCGGATCTAAAACGATGTTCTTTAATGAGTGTTGCTGCAATGCCTGCACCACAGCCCGAACAATCTCTGGACTATGCAGCATACCGATTTTCACTGCATCCGCACCGATATCAGATACAACTGCATCAATCTGTGCGGCTACAATTTTGGGCTCTAAAGCCTGTATTGCATGGACACCTACGGTATTTTGTGCGGTAATCGCTGTGATCGCCGTCATACCAAAACACCCCAAAGCAGAGCAAGTTTTTAAATCCGCTTGAATACCGGCGCAGCCGCCACTGTCTGAACCGGCAATGCTTAATATACGGGGATAATGTGTATTAGGGATTGGTGTGTTCATCATTCAGATTCATTGGTTAAGCATTGACGGTGGCTTATTATGCCAGTCGATCGTATATTTGACCATCAGATTTGACTTTTGCCCTGCCCTTATCTATGATTATCGCCTTTGCGGTCTTGCGATTGTGCCGCATACCTAGGGGTGGTCAGCTGCATGGGGCAGTTCGGCCTGAGAAATACCCTTTGAACCTGTCGAGTTAATGCTCGCGTAGGAAAGGACTCTAAATGAATCGATCTTTTTCTTCCTCTAACTTTCAATCTCGTTCACCTTTGGCCTTGTTCCGCTCCATTACCTTACAAGAATGGGTGACCGTTGCCGTGATGGCTGCGGCCATGGGTGTGGCCTACTGGGCTTGGACCTTGGTCTATGATTTTTTGAAAGAACCTTTGCTCAAACCTTTGGGCATCAAACGCGCTTTGGACGGCTTTTGGCTGATGGCACCGGTGTTTTTCGGCTACATGGTGCGTAAACCGGGCATGGCGCTGTTCGGCTCACTGGTCGCTGCTGGCGTGGAAGGCATCATCACTCAGTGGGGCATGAGCGCGTTGATCTATGGCTTGGTGCAAGGTCTGGGCGCAGAGCTGATATTCGCCCTGTTTTTGTATCGCAAATGGAACTGGATGGTGCTGCTGCTGGCGGCAACCATGTCGGCAGTGTTCAGCTTTGGCTACGATTATCTAAGTCAAGAGCAAGCCAACCTATCCATCGCATTCAATGCAATTCAACTCGCAGTATTTGTGGTTTCCAGTTGGATTTTTGCCGCCGCTTTGAGCCGCTATCTGGGCAAACGCTTGGTAAAAACCGGCCTGCTCGATGGATTTTTAATCGCGCGTGATCGTGATTAAATCGGATCAAGCGTCATAAAACGCAATTAAAATCATGCGATTAGAACCGTTCGCCTTTCACTACGCCCGCACCCGTGCGGGCATTGTGTTATCTGAGCCGCTCATATTGCCCGAACGCGGCCTGATTTGGCTCACGGGCGCGAGCGGCAGCGGTAAATCTACGCTACTCAACCTCATCAAAGGCCTGCATCCGGAATTCATCCACGGCACGCTGGAGGGAGGCGATCCGGCGATTGTACGTGATGCGCTGTATTTATCGCAAAATCCGCATACGCAAATCGTTCATGAACGCGTTGGCGAAGAGTTCTTTTTCAGTTTAGAGCATCGACAATACACGCCCGAACAAATGCATGCGAAAAAATCACTGCTGGCGCAATACGGTCTGGGCGATATGGAATTCGCACCGACAATGCAGCTCTCGCACGGGCAAGCGCAGCGGCTGCTGCTCGCCTCCATGCTCGCCACTGAACCCAAAGTGCTGCTGCTGGACGAGCCAACCGCTTTTCTCGATGAAGAGATTCGTACCGAGTTTTACCAATTACTCAATGAACTCAAACAGCACGTCTGCATCCTGTTGGTCGATCATCATATGCAGGTGACTGAATATGCCGACATCTGCTGGCACATTGATGCTCAAGGTCAATTGAGTCAACGCACGCCTGAAAGCTGGCTGAATGCAACCACACAAGCTTTGCAACAGTTAAGCACGAAAGCCAATTTAACGCAAACGCCGCCACGGCCATCCGCGCACGTCACATTGTCATTGGATCAGCTGACCGTCGGCTATGATAAAAAGCATCCGCTGTTCACCGCCAATGCAACGCTGCTCTCAGGCCAGTGCGCCGTGCTGTGCGGCAAAAACGGTTCGGGTAAATCCACGCTGCTCAATACCTTAGCAGGTATAACCAAACCACTGACAGGCAAATGCACACTGCGTTATCAGGCCTCAGCCGGTGCGCCTGCACAGATCATCAAACCGCGCGAACAGATGATGTATGTTTTTCAGCATCCCGACAGTCATTTTTTCTTCGACACGGTGCGCGAAGAATTGACGCAACTTGGTGTCAGCGACATAGACGGCACGCTGGCGCATTTCGGTTTGGCCGGCTGTGCCGAGCACTCACCGCATCAGCTCTCCGAGGGGCAAAAACGCCGCCTAACACTGCTATTTCCGATATTTCTACAACGCGCGCTGATCGTGTTGGATGAACCGACGTTTGGCCAAGATGCGCTGAATGCCGAGCGCATCACGCAACTCATTCGCTCATTTAAAGCCGCCGGTCACGCACTCATCGTCATCACCCACGATGCGCAATTGCAGCAAA
>CAYZVI010000158.1:0-3853 GCA_964481695.1 uncultured Hydromonas sp.
TGGCGGTTGGCTTTATCATCGGTGTGGTACAGGACTCGTGCGAAACCGCATTGAACTCGTCGACCGATGCTTTGTTTACCGCAGCGGCGGATTTGGGTGAGCGCAGAAAAGCGGCTTAAATCCTGTTGTTAAGCTTGGGTCTTGCAAACGGCACAGAGTTATCTGTGCCGTTTTTAGCAACTGGGCGAATCATCGGTATGCGTTGAAATGGTTTTGACCCGTGACGTGAGTAGAAGGCATGAGATGGTATGAAAAGCCATCAGAATGGCACTGATTCATTGGATCATCCGTGCTCAGACTTGCTCACCAGCCCGCACCTGCCATGCACTTACCCATGAGACCCAATGGTGAGGCAATAAAAAAGCATTCGCCCTTGCAACGAATTGCTCAAGCGAATGCTTTTATGTTCAGCAGAACAGGTTTACAGCACAATACCCGCCCAGATAAACCCGAACAATACCGACAGTGAAATCGCGATCACGCCCGGAATCAGGAACGGATGGTTAAATACAAACTTACCGATGCGGGTTGAACCGGTATCGTCCATTTCAACGGCGGCCAACAAAGTTGGATAAGTTGGCAATACGAACAATGCCGATACCGCAGCAAATGAGGCAATCGCAGCGATTGGCGATACACCGAGGGCAAATGCCGCCGGATACAGAGCCTTAGCAGTAGCAGCCTGTGAGTACAGCAAGGTCGCAGCGATGAACAGAACCACAGCCAGCATCCACGGGTAGCTATTGAGCAAGCCCGATGAAGCCGCTTTGATGCCCTCAATGTGCGCGCCGACAAAGGTATTCCCCAGCCAAGCCACACCCATGACACAAATTGCAGCGGACATACCCGATTTGAAGGTGGATGCGCTGGTGATTTTTGAGGTATCCAGCTTGCATAGCATTACGATCAGCGCAGCGGTACCGAGCATGAAGGAAATAATCGCGTTGTCACGGCTCAAAATTGGGTTTTGAATAATGCCGATGTTTTTACTGATCAGAGTGGCATAAATCATAACAGCAACAATCGCCGCCAAGAAAATCAGCACGGAGCGTTTGGCATACGGTTTGATTTCGATTTGCAGTTCACCCCGTTTATGAATCAGGCCTTTGGCCAAGCGGTCTTGGTACACCTCGTCTTTGTCCAAATCTTTACCCATGAAGTTACAGAAAAATGCGGTGATCATGCAGGCGATGAATGTGGTTGGAATCCAAATCGCCAACAATTGCAGATAACCAATACCATATTTTTTCTCCAATTCCCCAGCCAAAAAGACCACGGCAGCAGAGATAGGCGATGCGGTAATCGCAATTTGCGAAGCCACAGTCGCAATGGATAGCGGACGAGACGGACGAATGCCTTGCTCTTTAGCTACTTCGGCAATCACGGGCAGCGTTGAGAAAGCCGTATGGCCTGTACCAGCGAGTAAAGTCATCCAGTATGTGACTGCGGGTGCGAGATAGGTAATATGTTTGGGATGACTGCGTAGGATTTTTTCGGCCAGTTTTACCAGATAGTCCATACCGCCGGCCACTTGCATGGCCGCAATTGCCATGATGACGGACATGATGATGGAAATCACATCAAACGGAATCGGACCGGGTGTTAGTCCCATTAAAGCGAGCACCACGACACCCAAGCCGCCAGCAAAACCAATGCCGATACCACCTAATTTTGTACCTAAATAGATGAAGAACAGAACGATGAGTAAATGTACCCAGATCATGATTATTACCCTTATGAGCTTTGTATGAATCAGTTGTCATTAAAATCATCAGTGAGCTTTTTGACGGGCTCAAGGTAGTCGGTTCTTTTGATTCATATGAAAGAACAGGAAGTATAAAGAGATCCTTTACGCTAAAAAAAACTCTCAAAACTCCTTCTAACGACCCAATATAACTCTATGCCTGTTTTTATTGTGGTGCAATAAAAATATGAATTTATCACCACGATTAATTCAAAAAGCGATAAGAACAACTCATTATATAGCAATTAATTAGTATATTTTTTTGATTTTCAAAGTCTTTTATTTGAACTAACTATGCTAAGAAATTAATCTATTTGTGGTAAATGGATTGAAATAATTAATTTTTGATTGAGTATTTCAGAGCCATTTTCGCTTCAATTTGGCGCCCACTTAATACATGGCATATCCAAGGGAAAATCCCCGCTTTATAATGCAGTGAAAATAGGTTTAATATGCTGTCCAGGGGTTTTAATTGAACAGCACACAGGAGAAATCAATGGGGACAAAGAGTTGGAAAGAGCGCGCGGCGCAAATGAAGTTTAACGGCCAAGCGTTCATCAATGGCGAACGAGTGGACGCCGTATCCGGCGCGACCTTTGAATGCATCAGCCCGTGTAACGGGCAAAAGCTAACCGATGTGGCACGCTGTGATAAAGCCGACGTGGACATTGCGGTCAAAGCGGCGCGCGAAGCGTTTGAAGACGGTCGCTGGGCGCATCTGTCGCCGCGTAAACGCAAAGAAATCTTGATCCGCTTTGCCGATCTGATCGTCGAATGTAAAAACGAATTGGCACTGACCGAAACGCTGGATATGGGTAAACCGATCAACAATGCACTGGCTGTGGATGTGGCGGGTGCGCAAAACACCATTCGTTGGTTTGGTGAAGCGATTGACAAAGTCTATGACGAGGTTGCACCGACCCCGCGTGATTCGCTCGCATTGATCACGCGCGAGCCGGTCGGCGTGGTCGCCGCCATTGTGCCGTGGAACTATCCGCTGCTCATGACTGCATGGAAAATTGCACCGGCGCTGGCCGTGGGTAATTCTGTAATTCTAAAACCATCAGAAAAATCACCGTTGACTGGTTTGCGTTTGGCCGAATTGGCTTTGGAAGCCGGCATTCCGGCGGGCGTATTTAACGTCGTTACCGGTTTTGGTCACGAAGCGGGCGCTGCATTGGCCGAGCACATGGATGTCGATTGTGTCGCTTTTACGGGTTCGACTGGCGTGGGCAAACGCATCATGGCGGCTGCGGCCAACAGCAATCTGAAGCGCGCTTGGATGGAACTGGGTGGCAAATCGCCGAACATCGTCTTTGCCGACTGCCCCGACATGGATGCGGCGGCAGCGGCAGCCGCAGGGAATGTTTTTTACAATCAAGGCGAGAGCTGCAATGCGCCGACCCGCTTGTATGTACAAGCGAGCATCAAAGACGAATTCATGAAAAAAGTCGCGGCGCATGTGGCCGGATTCAAACCGGGCGATCCGCTTGATCCCGAAACCACGATGGGGGCGATTGTTGATGATATTCAGTTGAACAACGTCATGAAATACATCGAATCCGGCAAGACCGAAGGCGCGGAATTACTCGCCGGTGGCAATCGTTGCCGCGAAGAAACCGGTGGTTACTTCATCGAGCCGACGATTTTCGTGACCGACAAAAACCACACCATCGCACGCGAAGAAATCTTCGGTCCCGTACTCTCCGCCATGACTTTTGAGACCGAAGCAGAAGTCATCGCTTTGGCCAACGACTCGATCTACGGTTTGCAAGCCGGCTTGTGGACGGGCGACATCTCCCGCGCGCATCGCGTCGCACGTGCGCTCAAGGCGGGGACGGTGCATGTCAATCAGTATAACGACGATGACATCACTGTGCCGTTCGGCGGCTACAAACAGTCGGGCAATGGCCGCGATAAATCCCTGCACAGCATGGATAAATATTGCGAATTGAAAACCACTTGGATCAAGATCGATTACTGATTCGAAATACGTTGAATTAATCCCCTAATCCTATAAAAATCTGCATGTTATGAACATGCGGTAGGGGTTTTTTACCTTTTTTGTAGAGGGCAAATATGACACACACCGCATTGGAAAAAACCTAT
>CAYZVI010000159.1:0-3848 GCA_964481695.1 uncultured Hydromonas sp.
TGGTCGAACACGACGAAGACATGATCCGCGCCTCCGACTACGTGGTCGATATGGGACCCGGAGCAGGTGAACACGGTGGGCAAGTGGTGGCGCAAGGCACGCCGGACGAAATCGAACGCCACGAAACCTCCGCTACCGGCCATTTCCTCTCTGGCAAACGCAAAATCGCCGTACCGAAAAAACGCCGTGAAAAAACTGAAAAAGAACTGGTGATCAAAGGTGCACGCGGCAACAATCTGAAAAACGTCGATCTGCATCTACCGGTCGGTCTGATGACCTGCGTCACCGGCGTGTCCGGCTCGGGTAAATCTACATTGATTAACGAAACCCTCTATCTGGCCGCTGCGCGTCAGATCAATCGCGCCTCGGAGGAGCCTGCGCCGCATGATGACATTCACGGCTTGGAACATTTCGACAAAGTGATTAACGTTGATCAGTCACCGATTGGCCGCACACCGCGCTCCAATCCCGCGACTTACACCGGACTATTCACACCGGTGCGCGAACTGTTCGCCCAAGTGCCGACGGCGAAAGAGCGCGGTTATCAGCCCGGCCGATTCTCGTTCAACGTCAAAGGCGGCCGCTGCGAAGCCTGCGAAGGCGACGGCGTACTCAAAGTCGAAATGCACTTTTTGCCCGACGTCTATGTCTCGTGCGACGTCTGCCACGGCAAACGCTACAACCGCGAAACGCTCGAAGTGCAATACAAAGGCAAAAACATCCACGAAGTGCTGGAAATGACAGTGGAGCAGGCGCATGAGTTTTTCAGCGCCGTGCCGACTGTGGCGCGCAAACTGAAAACCTTGCTCGACGTGGGCTTGGGCTACATCACTCTTGGGCAATCCGCCACCACGCTATCCGGCGGCGAGGCCCAGCGCGTCAAACTCGCGCTGGAGCTGTCCAAACGCGACACCGGCCGCACACTGTACATCCTCGATGAGCCGACCACCGGTTTGCATTTTGCCGATATTGAGTTACTATTATCCGTAATCAACCAGCTCTCTGCGCACGGCAACACTATCGTCATCATCGAGCACAATTTGGACGTCATCAAAACAGCAGATTGGATCATCGACATGGGGCCGGAAGGCGGCGCAGGCGGCGGGCAAATCATCGCACAAGGCACGCCAGAGCAGGTCGCGGCGAACAAAGCCAGCGTCACCGGCGTGTACCTCAAGCCGTTATTGGCCAAACGTTAAAAATATAGATCAAACATCACACAGCAGCGTGATACGACATAGGATCAAACATGTGGGTTTCACATTTTTTACAACTCTTGGCGCGCATCTTGGTCGGTGCATATCCACGCTGGATCGGCAGCAGCCCGAATTACAATCAGCGTATTTACATTGCCAACCACACCAGCCACATTGACACCGTGGCAATCTGGGCGGCGCTGCCCGCGCATTTGCAGGCGCATACACATTCGGTTGCCGCATGGGATTACTGGGGCAATACGAAGTTTAAACGTTGGCTCACCACCAACGGTCTGAACGCGGTGTACATCAAGCGCAATAAAAACGACAGCAATGGCGAAGACCCGCTCCAGCCACTGTACGATACGCTGGAAAAAGGCGAGTCGCTGATTATTTTCCCCGAAGGCACGCGCAATAAAGATGAAATTCCGCAGCCATTCAAATCAGGGATTTATTTTCTGGCCAAACGTTTTCCACACGTCGAGTTCATCCCGGTATATTTGGAAAATCTGAGTCGCATTATGCCCAAAGGTGAATTCTGGCCGGTACCTTTGGCCTGTACCGCGCGCTTTGGCAAACCATTTTACCTACAAGAGGGCGAGGACAAGGACGATTTCCTCGAACGCGCTCGTCAAGGCGTAATTGCCGCACGTGCGCCTTACGCCGCCAGCAATTAAGAATACAAAATATAAAGCGATAAATTATGAATTGGTCTGAATGGTCTGAATACGAACGCTTCATCCTGACACTGCTGATCTTAACTCTGATGGTCGGGCTGGGGCACATCATTACCTATATATCGCTCAAATATGCGGAAAAACACCATATCAAAATTCGCCGCGCCTATTTGATGCGCACACAGCGCTACCTCGCATCATTTTGGTGGATGTTTTTGATTGCGATTCTGACGGGATTATTCGGTCTGATCGGCGGCCTGATTGCCAGTACATTTTTATCATTTATCGCATTGCGCGAGTTTATTACATTAACTCCCGTTAAAATCGGCGATCATCGCGCAATTTCGTTGGCGTTTTTTGTAATTCTGCCGTTGCAGTACGTGTTGATTGGTTTTTCTGAATTTGCACTATTCACCGTTCTGATTCCTGTTTACGCGTTTTTACTGTTACCCGTGATTACCGCCACACGACAAGACACCGACCGCTTTCTCACCCGTAACGCTTCGCTACAATGGGGACTGATGGTCGCCGTGTACTGTATCAGCCACATGGTAGCAATTTTGAATATTGAAACCGTGCGCGACTTTTCCAATGGTCGTCGTGCGCTGTTTTTACTGTTCTTCCTCGTATTGGTACGGACGGCTTCTTTGACCCAACACATTGCCGACTACTATTTCCGTGAAGGCTCCAAACGAATTGCCGAAAAAATTTACGAACGCGTCACTTGGAATGGCATGTGGGTCAGCGCGGGCGTGACTGCGACACTGGCCGCATCCTTCTTCTGGTTCACCCCACTGCGCCCGTGGCAGGCGCTGATCGCCGGTGGACTAATCGCCATGTCCTCAGTACTTGGGCGCATTGTCATGCGCGCCATTACCATGAGCATGGGCATCCGCGATTGGGGTGATGTCACAGGGCGTGAGCAGGGCGTATTGGATCGACTGGATGGCGTGGTCTACGCCGCACCGGTATTTTTCCACTTCGTGCAATTCATCACCATACGCTAAAAATCCATCATCACCCGCACAACGCGCTCCGCCTCGGGGCGCGTTTGCCTTTATAATGATGTTTTACTTTCTTAACGCACCGAACAAGGAACACAACATGAGCACACTCGAACAATTGATTGACGCCGCTTGGGAACAACGCACCGAATTTTCACCTAAAACCGCACCCGCTGAAGTCCGCGATGCTGTGGCTCAAGTACTGAGCCAGCTCGATGCCGGCACGCTGCGCGTCGCTGAGAAAAAAGACGGTCAATGGCACGTCAACCAATGGGTGAAAAAAGCCGTGTTGCTCTCCTTCCGTTTGGAAGATAACGCCGTCATGCCCGCCGGCGGCTACACTCAGTTCTACGACAAAGTGCCATCCAAATTCGCCAACTACACCGAGGCTGATTTCGCAGCTGGTGGATTCCGTGTGGTACCGCCTGCGGTCGCACGTCGTGGTTCATTCATCGGTAAAAATGTGGTCTTGATGCCATCGTACGTCAACATCGGCGCGTACGTGGATGAAGGCACCATGGTCGACACCTGGGCAACCGTCGGCTCCTGCGCACAAATCGGTAAAAACGTGCACCTGTCCGGCGGCGTCGGTATCGGCGGCGTACTCGAACCGATGCAAGCCAACCCGACCATCATCGGCGACAACTGCTTCATCGGCGCGCGCTCCGAAATCGTCGAAGGCGTGATCGTCGAAGACAACTGCGTCATCAGCATGGGCGTCTACATCGGCCAATCCACCAAAATCTATGACCGCGCCACCGGCGAAGTCACCTATGGCCGCGTACCCGAAGGCTCGGTGGTCGTATCCGGCTCACTGCCATCTGCGGATGGAAAATACAGCCTGTACTGCGCCGTGATCGTGAAAAAAGTCGATGCACAAACCCGCAGCAAAACCAGCATCAATGAATTGTTGCGTGGGGAGTAAAACCCAATATTACTAGGGTCTTTATATCATGAGCGAAATCAAAATC
>CAYZVI010000160.1:0-3845 GCA_964481695.1 uncultured Hydromonas sp.
AATCACTGCGTGCGAAAATCAAAAAAGAGCGCATCGAGGACGCGCAAGGCGTGCGCACCGCGCTCAAACAGGTGCTCACCGAACTGCTGCAACCGCTGGAAAAAGAACTGCGCATTGATACCCATCATCCACTGGTGCTGATGGTCGCTGGAGTGAATGGCGCGGGCAAAACCACCAGCATCGGCAAGCTCACGTTTCACCTACAAGAAATGGGCAAAAAAATCATTCTCGCTGCAGGCGATACCTTCCGCGCCGCCGCGCGCGAACAGCTCGCCGTTTGGGGTGAGCGCAATAACGTGACCGTGATTGCACAAGAGTCCGGCGATCCGGCCGCCGTGGTATTCGACGCGATTGCCTCAGCACAAGCTAAAAAATTGGATGTGGTGATTGCCGATACAGCGGGTCGTCTGCCAACGCAATTACATTTGATGGACGAGCTGAAAAAAGTCAAACGTGTGGCGAATAAAGCTCTCGAGGGCGCGCCGCACGAAGCCATCCTCGTACTCGATGGCAACATGGGGCAAAATGCGCTCGCACAAGTCAAAGCCTTTGATGAAGCCATCGGATTGACGGGGCTCATCATCACCAAACTTGATGGCACGGCCAAAGGCGGTGTGCTTGCCGCGCTCGCGGTCGAGCGCAAAATTCCGGTGTACTTCATCGGCGTGGGCGAGGGCGTACAGGATTTGCAAACCTTTGACGCCGAGGAGTTTGCGCAGGCGTTGTTGGGCGACTAATAACCACTCATTTACACTCAGGACACACCATGGCGATCAAAAACGGGCAAATTTTAGCTACGGTTGATATGGGCTCCAACAGTTTCCGCCTCGAAATGGCGCGACTGGAGCACGAACAACTGGTGCGCATTGATTATTACAAAGAGCCGGTGCGCCTCGGCGCAGGTTTGGATGCGAATGGCAATCTGACCGCCGAGGCAATTGCGTGCTCGGTCGCCTGTCTTGAGCGATTCTCTGAGCGTTTACGTGGTGTTGCACCTTACGCAGTGCGTGCGGTGGCGACCCAAAGTTTGCGCAGTGCGAAGAACCCCGAAGACTTTCTCAAACCAGCGCAGGAAGCACTCGGCTATCCGATTGAGATTATCGCTGGCCGCGAAGAAGCACGCCTGATTTATCTGGGCGTAGCGCATGATTTACCGAAGGATGGTGAATCGCGTTTGGTGGTCGATATTGGCGGTGGCTCGACTGAATTGATTTTAGGCACAAACTTCACCCCGCATGAGCTCAATTCATTCCGTATTGGTTGCGTATCGCACACCTTGAAATTTTTCCCAGATGGCCGTCCGACCAAGCGCTCGTTTGAAAAAGCGGTGATCGCAGCGTCAGCGGTGTTTGAAGAAGCGCGCGCGAGCTTCGGCGCCAAGCATTGGAAATATGCAGTCGGCTCATCCGGCACCATCGAAACCATCGCCGAGCTGTGCGTGATGCTCGACACCAAGAGCGGCGGCAAGGAGCACACCACCTACCCGATTACGCGCGAGCGCATGAGCGCATTGGCGCAACTGATGCTCAATAAAGAGCCGAGAAAGTGGTCATTCGCCAGCACCATGCGCGAGCAGCGCGCACAGGTTTTGGCCGGCGGTTTAGCGGTATTGATGGGGCTGTTTCACGCGCTGGACGTGCAGGAAATGCGCCCTTGTTACAGCGCACTGCGTCAAGGCGTGATGATCGACTTGCTCGAACAATTACGCGGTGGCAATACACGTCTGGACGTGCGCAAGCAAACCATGATGCGCCTGATGCGCCGTTACAGCGTAGACACCACACAGGCGCAACGCGTGCATGCGCTGGCAATGGCGCTGTACGCGCAAATTGCCCCTAATGCGGATGAGTTGGCGCAGCAGCGTTTGAGCTGGGCGGCAATGACACACGAAATTGGTATGGCGGTATCGCACGATGGCTATCACAAGCACGGCGCGTACCTGATGGCGAATACGGATTTGGCCGGATTTTCGCGCTTTGCGCAAAGCTATTTGGCCGAGTTGATCGGTGCGCAAGTGGGCGGCTTACGCAAAGTCAGTGACTCGCTGGAGAAAAACATCGACTTTCCAGCGCATATTTTGTGCCTGCGCTTGGCGGTGATTTTAGCGCACGCCCG
The DNA here is from genome assembly GCA_964481695.1 of uncultured Hydromonas sp. Taxonomy (GTDB): domain Bacteria; phylum Pseudomonadota; class Gammaproteobacteria; order Burkholderiales; family Burkholderiaceae; genus CTSOIL-112. The sequence continues at coordinate 2,116 of CAYZVI010000160.1, forward strand.
CGTGGACATTGAGTTACCACAAGCGCCACTGAAATTTAAAAACCGCAAGGTGCAATGGGCCATTGAACGCTCATGGCGCGAAGCCCATCCGCTGACCACCTATTTGATTGAAGAGGAATGGCGCGCGTGGGAAAAAGTTGGATTTAAAGCCCAAAGCTGAAAAAATAATGGGCGCACGTCAGCCGTAAATATCGTGCGCCTCAATCATCAAGTACGCTTCTCGCAGGAATAAAATCAGCGAGCACACCATCGAGATGATCGACAAAATAAAGAAAATCGCAATCGCGCGCGATACTTCAACGCCAATCAGCGCACCGACAAACGCCCCAACCACGACCAAGCAAATCAACAAGGCCGAGGCGACCGAGCACAATATCGCCCAGTAAATAATTTTCAGGCGGTGTTTGTGCAGTTGGCACTCGTTTAGCAATCGCTGCGATAGCAATAAATCTTCCGGTGACAACTCATGCCGCATTTTTTCCACCAGTCGACGGCGATCAATCGTCCGCCCCAGACGCGCATTGAGCACATTAATCAGTGTGGCAATTGCGGTCATGAGAAACACCGGTGCTACCGCCAACTGAATCGCATGCGTGATATCGGTAATGTGTGTGGTTTCGATGGTCATGGCTGAGTGTGTGATATTTAATAATGATGCGTTATTGTAGCGCAAAGCCAATAGCAGCGCGCTTGTCACCCAACACCGCATAAAACCCATCAAAAACACAGCTTATAATTTTTGTGCATCTTGTTGGTCACCAATTAATACTGACTCGAGCGCAATCACCATCATATCGTTAAAACTGGTTTGACGCTCTTGCGCCGACACCTGCTCATGTGTGCGAATGTGGTCGGAGACGGTGCAGATCACTGCGGCTTTCGCTCCGTATTCGGCGGCAAGTCCATAAATCCCTGCGGCTTCCATTTCGATACCGACGATGCCGTATTGCTCCATCGTGTCAAACAGGCTGGTGTCGGGGTTATAGAACAAATCCGCCGAGAAAATATTGCCAATGTGTACCGGCGTGCCATATGCTTTGGCCGCCTCAACCATCGCCTGCACCATGTAAAAATCAGCAATCGCGGCAAAATCATGGCCTTTGAATCGAGTACGATTGACTTTAGAATCCGTGCAGCCGCCCAAGCCAATCACGATGTCACGCACATGGATGTCACGCCGCACCGCACCGCAGGAACCGACGCGAATCACCTTTTTCACACCAAAATCGGTAATCAGTTCTTTGATGTAAATCGAGCACGACGGAATCCCCATGCCGTGTCCCATCACCGAAATCGGACGATCTTTGTACGTACCCGTGTAACCATACATATTGCGGATGTCGCAGACCTGATGCACATCATCCAAATAGGTTTCTGCAATGTATTTTGCCCGCAGCGGATCGCCCGGCATGAGCACCACGTCGGCAAAATCGCCCATTTCGGCATTGATGTGTGGCGTTGCCATAGTTGTTATCCTTCTAAAAGATTGGTTCCGTAATTCATCGGCGTCGTGCCGAAATAGCTCGCCAGCGTCTGTCCAATATCGGCAAAAGTTTTACGCGCACCCAAATTGCGCGGTGAGATTTTTTTACCGTACAACAGCACTGGCACATGCTCGCGCGTGTGATCGGTACCACGCCACGTCGGATCGCAACCATGATCGGCAGTCAAAACAACAATATCATTTTCATTCAATAATGGATACAACTCCGGCAAACGCGCGTCAATGT
>CAYZVI010000161.1:0-3829 GCA_964481695.1 uncultured Hydromonas sp.
CCTGAAATCGGTAAAACCGGCGTGAAAGCCGCGCATCCGAACTCTCGTTTCACCGTACCTGCACAAAACAATCCTGCTTTGGATCCAGAGTATGACAATCCAGCGGGCGTGGCGATTGACGCATTCTTGTTCGGTGGCCGTCGCTCGAACACCATTCCTTTGGTGACCGAAGCGCGCAACTGGATGGAAGGCGTGTACATGGCTGCGACCATGGGCTCTGAAACCACTGCAGCAGCATTCGGTGCGCAAGGCGTGGTGCGTCGTGATCCGTTTGCGATGTTGCCATTCTGTGGTTACAACATGTCTGATTACTTCGGTCACTGGCTGCATATGGGTGAGAAACTCCAAGCCCAAGGCGCAAAATTGCCAAAAATCTACTATGTGAACTGGTTCCGTAAAAATGCAGAAGGCAAATTCTCATGGCCGGGCTTTGGTGACAACATGCGCGTGCTGCAATGGATTTTGGAACGCGCCGAAGGCAAAACCGCGCACGAAACCGAACACTTCTTCGGTATTTCGCCAGCGTACGAAGACCTGAACTGGACTGGCCTGAACTTTACCAAAGAGCAATACGCAGACGTAATGACTATGGGCAAAGCAGAATGGCAAGCCGAAATGAAGCTGCACGAAGAAGAGTTCACCAAACTCAAAGATCGTATGCCGGCTGAACTCGAAGCCTACCGTCAAAAATTGGGACAAGCGGTTGAAGCACTGTAATCCCACGGTAAATCAAATCATTGTTTGATGAAAAATCCCCGATGTGAGTCGGGGATTTTTTATTAATCAATTTTAATTAAGAGCGATGGTTATGGGTATAACCAAAATCCAGCGTTTCAATCGGATTCGGGCGATCCAAGCTATCGAGTTCCACCTTCCAAATTTCACCATTCGCCGCCGTGATCGACGGATACTGCGGTAGCGTGTGCTCGATATTCGCACGCAGCAGACGCATGGCGACTGAATGCGTGACCACCAAAATCTCACCCTGCACGCCCAATAAATCAGTCAAAAATGCTCGCGTGCGTGCCGCCATCATCTCGTATGACTCGCCGCCTCCCGCCGGAGTCCAGTGCCAGCGTGCTGAGCGGTCGGATTGGTAGCTCGGGTCAGCTTCGGCCTCGGCATACGTCATGCCGGAGAATCGCCCCATATTCTGCTCCATGATGCGCGGGTCGAATTCAATTTCTTTTTTCAGAAGATCAGCAAAAGGCTGCGCTGTTTGTCGTGTGCGTAGCAGTGGCGAGCAAATGATGCGCTCAGGTCGATATTGTGCACAAAAGCGCTCGGCGATATGCCGCGCATCAGCAAGTCCTTGTTCGGTGAGCGGATAGTCCTTTTGTCCGGCCAATATTTGGAGCGCATTGGCTTCGCTTTGTGCGTGACGAACGATGTATAAAGTCGGCATATGGTATAGGTGTATTGTAAAAATTAAGAATGGTTTTGGATACCGATGTAAATGCTCAGTTGTCCCGCGCCCAAGTACGCTTCAAAGTCGGTTTGATATGCGCGGCGGATGTCTGGGTTTTGTGCAAAATACGCCCAAATATTCTGCCACGTTTGGATGATGTCTGCTACCGCGTCGCTCGGTGATTTGAAAATCAAATACGTTCCGCCTGCAATATCAATGGTTTCTACGCCTTCATCTTCTACCGTCAGAGCAGCGCTGACCACGCTCACACCTGCGGTCAGGCTGTAGTCGCCATTCGCATCGGAAGCATAGCGGTGATAAACGCCGTAGATGGGCGAGTTAGGGGTTTGGTTAACGATATCGTTAGCGACCCCATCGGCGAAAAACACACCCCACAGCAGTGGGATTTTTGCGCTTTGCGTATCCATCTCCGCTGCGTTATTGGTGCGGGCAGTGATGCCTGCGACTAGGAATGGCTCGAGTAATACCTGTTCTGGTTGAGGCAACATAAGGTTCTCCAAAGTATGCTTACCACCACAATACAGGGAAAGCAGTGAACAATTTATGACGATGCAACTGCTCGTGGTGCAAAATTTTTAACGGCTTGTGCAATCGCAGCGATATGCTCAGGCGTTGTGCCGCAGCAACCGCCAACCAGATTGACCAAACCGTCGTGTGCGAAGCCTTCCAAAATATGCGAGGTGATCTCCGGCGTTTCGTCAAAGCCGGTGTCGGACATTGGGTTTGGCAAACCAGCGTTCGGATAGCATGATACGCCGCAGTCGCATAGCTTGGCCAGCTCGGCGATGTACGGACGCATCAGCTCGCCGCCGAGGGCGCAGTTCAGGCCGAACGTGAGTGGTTTTGCATGACGCAAACTGTACCAAAAGGCTTCCACCGTTTGCCCCGACAAAATGCGCCCCGACGCGTCAGTCACGGTGCCAGAGATCAACACGGGCAAACGCTCGCCGGTATCTTCAAATAGTTGCTCGATGGCGAACAGCGCTGCTTTCGCGTTGAGCGTATCAAAAATCGTTTCGACGAGGAACACATCCGCGCCGCCTTCGAGCAAACCTTTTCCCTGCTCGTAATACGCTGCACGCAACTGCTCATAGTCGATGTTGCGCGCACCGGGATCATTCACGTCCGGTGAAATGCTCGCAGTACGCGGTGTAGGGCCGAACGCACCGGCGACGAAGCGCGGTTTATCTGCCGTGCTGTATTGATCACAGGCTTCGCGCGCGATTTTCGCCGCGACCACGTTCATCTCATACGCCAGATCGGCCATGTCGTAGTCCTCTTGCGCCACGCTGGTTGCGCCAAAGGTGTTGGTCTCAATCAAGTCTGCACCGGCTGCGAGATACTGCTCGTGGATTTCCCGAATTACATCGGGGCGGGTGAGCAGCAGCAATTCATTATTGCCCTTCACGTCCACATGATGGCTGGCGAAGCGTTCGCCGCGATAGTCCGCCTCGGTGAGTTTGTAGCGTTGAATCATCGTGCCCATCGCGCCGTCGAGGATGACGATGCGTTGTTTTAAAATTTCGGGTAATTGTTGGGCGCGGGTGTAAGCTTGAGTCATGATGATCCAAAAAAAATAGTATACAGGAACTGTATTGTAACAAACTCGTCAAGCCCCGGTTAGGCAGATATATGCTGCGCCAGTGACCACTGCGCCTGCTCGGCTAAAATTGGATTATCGCAAGTGGCAAACGAGTGCAATGCCGCAACGATAGCGGCGGAGGCTTCGCCATATGGTACATTTGGCACATTACCCAGCGCCAGCAAAATATTGCGCTGCCACTGCGCATGACCGATGCGGCGAATCGCCGAACCGGCGGTTTTATCATTAAATGTTGCCTCATCCCACGCGAGCAATTCGAGCAGCGACACATTGTCCAACGAATGCCGCACGGCGAAATCATCCAGCGTCGTACCCTGCGCAAAGCGATTCCACGGACAGACAAGCTGGCAGTCGTCACAGCCATAAATCCGATTGCCGATGGCGTGGCGAAATTCGAGCGGGATACTGCCGGCATACTCGATGGTCAGATATGAAATGCAGCGGCGCGCGTCCAGCTCATACGGCGCGACGATCGCCTGCGTCGGGCACACATCCATGCACGCACGACACGAGCCGCAATGGTTTTTCTCCGCAGGCGTGGTTGGTAAATCCAGATTGACGAACAGCTCTCCGAGGAAAAACATCGAGCCAAACTGCCGATTGATCAGCAGCGTGTGTTTGCCACGCCAGCCCAGTCGTGTTTGTGCTGCGATTTCTACTTCGGGCACCGGGGCCGAGTCCGAAAATGCACGGTAAACCAAACACTGCGGCGCAATTTTCGCCGCCAGCGCATCGGCCAATTTTTGCAGACGCGCACGCACCACCTTGTGATAGTCGCGCCCATGCGCGTAGCGCGA
>CAYZVI010000162.1:0-3783 GCA_964481695.1 uncultured Hydromonas sp.
CATTGTATTTCCTCCGTTAAGTTTTTATAACAACGTCTGTTGATAGACGTGTTTGCATAACACGTAAAATCACGGTTTGGTTGACTTGGTCAATTGAGTTTACCGTGATGCATGAAACTACCGTACAATGTAGCCATACGATTTTTTAACGTGAAATGAGTGTTTATCATGCTGTATAACTGGTTAAAAATTTTGCACATTGTGTTTGTCGCATCATGGTTCGCAGGTTTATTTTACCTACCCCGCATTTATGTCAATTTGGCAGCAGAAACGGATAAAGCTGCCTATACTCGCTTGCTGGGCATGTCGCAGCGGTTATATCGTTTCATGACGATTATTGCCATCCCAGCCCTGGTATTCGGCTTCTGGTTATGGTTTTCCTTTTTCTGGGGTTCAGGTGCTTGGATTCATGCGAAACTGAGCCTCGTCGTCGTGGTTTGCGCGTATCACTGGTATTGCCGCGTGCTGCTCAAGCGTTTTGAAGCCGGTCAAAACACGCATTCGCATGTTTGGTATCGCTGGTTTAACGAAGCGCCAGTGATCCTGATGTTAGTAATTGTGGCTTTGGTGGTGATTAAGCCATTCTAAATTCCACTTTTTTAATAATGTTTTTTATAGTTGACCACCGCTGTACCTGTGCGGTGGTTGCTTGTTTATAGAATCTTTAACATGAGAACATTCTCTTATTTTGCGCCCTGCCCTCGCGGTTTGGAAGCCCTGTTGGTTAAAGAATTAACTGCTCTGAATGCCGAGCATATCAAGCCAACGCACGGTGGAGTCTCCTTCGCTGGTGATTTGGCTGTGATGTACCGTGCCAATCTACACTCACGCATAGCCTCACGGATTTTGCTGCGTCTGGGCTCTGCCGGTTATCGCTGCGAAGACGATATTTACAACCTCGCCGCGCGTATGCCGTGGAGCAGCTACATCACGCCGGAGCAAACCATCAAGGTTGAAGTCACTGCCATCAAAAGCCCACTGAAAAGTTTGGAATTCATCACCCTACGCATCAAGGATGCCGTGTGCGATTACTTCCGTGACCTGATGGATCGCCGCCCAAGTGTGGATACAGCTACGCCTGATGCACGCATTTACGCATTTTTGACCGAGCACGACGCAACGATTTATCTTGATACGTCCGGCGAAGCATTATTCAAACGCGGCTGGCGCATGGATAAAGGCCGTGCACCCCTGCGCGAAAATCTCGCTGCTGGCTTGGTCATGCTCTCCGGTTGGCAACCGAATCAAGCCCTGCTTGACCCGATGTGCGGCAGCGGCACCATCATCATTGAGGCGGGATTGATGGCAGCTAACATTCCTCCAGGCATGAACCGCAATTTTGCGTTCGAAAACTATCGTGGTCTGGATCGCGCGTTGTGGCAAAAAGTCAAAAACAACGTCAAAATCGATAGAACGCCACGAGCGCTCTACGCCTCTGACATCAGCGCCCACGCAGTCAATGATATTGCGAATAATCTGCAACGCGCTGAGCTGCCATTTCCTGTCGCTTTCGAGCAGAACAATGCGCTATCTGTCATGCCCCCTGCTGCCAACGGCGTGTTGCTGTGCAATCCGCCCTATGGCGAACGCATTGACGTCACCACAGCGAATGAAACCTCGGTATTTTTCAAACAGTGGGCTGATCATCTGAAAGCACACTACGCCGGTTGGAATGCTTACATACTGACCAGTGATCGCGATACGCCCAAATACATGCGTCTATCCGCGAGCAAAAAAACACCGTTGTACAATGGCGCACTGGATTGTAGACTGTTTGAATTTAAAATGGTTGAGGGTAGCGCGCGTAAGCCCAAGCCAACAGCAACAGAATAGACATTACAAACTCTAAGAAAAACCTCGGCAATGCCGAGGTTTTTTACAACCACATGATTTCATCATCCAATTATTTAATGATGTCGATAATTTCCAATTTATCTTTGATTTCAAAAATCGAAATAGCACCGTTTTTAATATCGCCTTTTTCGTCAAATGCGATTGGACCGATCAAACCTTCAATCGAAACTTTTGGCATCGCCGCAGCAATAGCTTCGGGCTCAACCGAGTTGGCAATTTTCATAGCGGCAACAATTGCATAAGTCGCATCATAGGCAAATGGAGAGTAAATCTGTACTTTTTGCCCTGCAAAAGTTTTTTCATAATTGGCGTTGAACTCAGCACCTTTCGCCATTTTTGCCAGAGGCATACCGGCTTGAGAACAAACAGCACCTTTACCTGCGGCTCCAGAGAGCTCGATAAATTTCTCAGTACACAAGCCATCAGCACCAGCCAATTTACTGTTCAAACCCAGCTCTTTCAATTGTTTGGCCAAAGTCGCGCCCGTATCATCCATACCGCCCCAGAATACGTAATCGGGATTCATTCCCTTGATTTTGGTCAACAATGCTTTGAAGTCTGACGTTTTATCGGTCGTGGCTTCACGGGCAACAACAGTAACGCCATTGTCTTTCAAAGTTTTCTCTACTTGATCAGCCAAGCCCTTACCGTACTGAGTAGAGTCGTCGATAATCGCAACTGTTTTGACTCCTTTAGCCATCATATATTTGGCCAAAGCAGGGCCTTGTTGCGCATCAGTTGCTACCACACGATACGAACTGACAGAGCCCTTCGGAGTTTTGCTGGATTTGAGGGTGTAGGTTGGATCCGTTGAAGAAGGCGATACTTGTACAACACCGGCCGCACTGTACACGGCATTCGCAGGAATGCTCACACCAGAGGTAGCGTGACCTACCACCGCCGCAACTTTCTCATCTACTAACTTTTGTGCGACCGTAGTACCTTGCTTCGGATCTGCTGCGTCATCCTCACCCACCAAGGTCAATTTAACTTTTTTACCGCCGATGACCAAATCGCCTTTAGCATTAATTTCATTAATTGCCAATTGCACACCGTTTTCATTATCCTTACCAATGTGTGCAACGCCTCCTGATTTTGGTTCACCGCTACCGATTTTGACACAAATCTCATCAGCTGCTAATTGGCCGCATGCACTTTTACCACCAGCAACTTTATTATCGCCACCGCACGCACTCAATGTCAAAGCCACAACAGAAACCATCGGCAAATATTTATATATCATTTTAGATACACCTTCCTCAGCTATTTAAAAAATCTACTTCAAAAACCGTGAATATTAGTTTAAAAAAATTGCTTTATTTAAAACATTAAAATTATTACCTAAATTATCGCTTATTTATAAAAATAATCAAGAGTCAAAATTACTTAAACTCATAAAAATCAAAAGAATAACTAAAAAATTGGCAAATAAGTTCAAAAATCAACAAAGTGAATCTAAATTATCTCAACATTCATACAAAATAAAAAACACACATCAATGGATGTGTGTTTTTCTGCATACCCCAATCAATCATTTAAATTCTGGTTTTCGCTTTTCTATAAACGCGGCCATACCTTCTTTTTGATCCGCCGTACCAAACAAACTATGAAAACCACGACGCTCAAACAATAAACCTTGTGACAGTGTGGTTTCAAATGCCTGATTGACCGCTTCTTTGGCCATCATCACCGAAATTTTGCCGTAGCTGGCGATGGTTTGCGCCATTTTCAGCGCCTCGGTTGACAGCTGATCGGCCGGAACCACGCGCGCCACCAAGCCGCTGCGCTCCGCCTCTGCCGCATCCATCATGCGACCGGTCAAGACCAAATCCATCGCCTTGGCCTTGCCCACCGCGCGCGTCAGCCGCTGCGTGCCGCCCGCACCCGGAATCACGCCGAGCTTGATTTCCGGCTGACCAAACTGAGCCG
>CAYZVI010000163.1:0-3680 GCA_964481695.1 uncultured Hydromonas sp.
ATGCCGCGATATCGGAGATTTGATAAGCCGTTTGGATCAAACTGGCCAAAGTCGCCTGCGTGTCTTTACCATGTTTGTTCGGATCGGCTTCGTACTGTTCAATATACATACGAATCGTCGCACCCACCGTGCCCGTGCCGGATAAACGATACACGATGCGTGAACCATCGGTGAACAGTACACGCAGCCCCTGATTGTGCGATACCGAGCCGTCAATCGGGTCGTTATAGCTAAAATCATCGGCCGATTGAACGGTCAATGCGCCGAATTGTTTGCCTGCGAGCGCAGGCAATTGCGCCTTGATGTGTGCCATCACTGCATTGGCTTTGTCGCTTTCGATTTCTTCAAAGTCATGGCGGGTGTAGTAGTTCTGACCGAACTGCGCCCAGTGCTGTTCGAGTAGCTCTTTGACCGATACACGGGTTTTCGCCAGAATGTTTAGCCACAGCAATACCGCCCACAGGCCGTCTTTTTCACGAACGTGATTTGAGCCAGCACCAGCCGACTCTTCACCGCACAGCGTGATGCGGCCTGCATCGAGCAGATTGCCGAAGAATTTCCAGCCGGTTGGGGTTTCAAAGCACTCCACGCCTAATTTTTGCGCCACGCGATCGACCGCCGCGCTGGTTGGCATGGAGCGTGCCACGCCGCTGATACCGCCTGCATACGCGGGTGCCAGTTGCGCATTGGCGGTCAAAATGGCCAATGCGTCTGATGGCGTCACAGCGATGCCGCGGCCGATGATGAGATTGCGATCGCCATCACCATCCGAGGCCGCGCCGAAGTCCGGTGCATGGGCGCTCATCATCAAATCGTACAGTTCTTTGGCGTGTACCAAATTTGGATCCGGGTGATGACCACCAAAATCAGTGGATGGTGTACCGTTGACCACTGAGCCCTTGGCTGCACCCAGAATATCCTCGAAAATCGCGTGCGCGTATGGGCCGGTCACAGCGTGCATGGCATCAAACTTCATGGTGAAGCCACTGGCGAACAGCGCGCGAATCGCGTCGAAGTCGAACAATTCTTGCATTAACTGTACGTAGTCGGTGACCGAGTTGATGATCTCGACGCTAACTTCGCCGACCATCGTTGTACCAAGCGTACTCAGATCGACGTCAGCGCAATCCGCCGCAGTATAGCTGCTGACGGTTTGCGAATAGGCGTAAATCGCATCGGTGATTTTCTCTGGTGCGGGGCCGCCGTTGGCCATGTTAAATTTAATACCGAAGTCGCCATCCGGCCCGCCGGCGTTGTGACTGGCAGAGAGAATCACGCCGCCAAATGCACCGTATTTACGAATGATGTGCGAGACGGCGGGTGTGGATAGGATACCATTTTGACCGATAAGAATGCGGGCAAAGCCTTGCGCCACTGCCATCTTGATGACCAATTGAATCGCAGTGTCGTTGTAAAAACGGCCATCGCCGCCGATCACCAGCGTTTTGCCGGAAAAGCCCTCTTCAGGCTTGACCGCTGCGAAAATCGAGGCGACAAAGTTGGCCAGATAATGCGGCTGTTGGAACACAGTGACTTTTTTGCGCAAGCCACTGGTGCCCGGTTTTTGTCCTTCAAAAGGTGTGGTGTTGTAAGTAATGATGTTCATTCTGATCTGTTCTCAAATTTCTGGGTTAAAACAAATTTTTGTATTCCAGTGCCGATTGTGTCCAGCTAACATCGGTATTCATGCCCGCTTTTTGAATGCTTTGCCACAATTTTGGTTGGTCATAGAGCTGCTTCATGCGTGAAACAGCGGTAATGATGCCATCCGCACTGACGTCGTGGCATTGAATCCCTGTTGCAACGCCGGCGCTCACTGCTGCATGATTTGCATCAATGATGGTGTCATTCAGGCCGCCCACGCGAGTGACGATCGGTACGCAACCATAGCGCAAGCCGTACAGTTGTGTCAGACCGCATGGCTCAAAACGACTCGGTACGAGAATACCGTCACAACCGCCTTGCATCAAGTGAGAGAGTTGTTCATCGTAGCCCGTGTGTACGGCGATGTGGGTCGGATGTTTGTGGTGTGCGGCATACAGCGCAGCTTCCATGCTCGGATCGCCGGAGCCTAATACCACCACGCGAATGTCCATTGCGACGATGGCGTCTAAACTTTGGATCAATAAATCCATGCCTTTTTGCCAAGTCAGACGGCTGACGATGCAGAGCAACGGCGCGTCACTGTGCGGAATATTGAAATGCTTTTCAACAGCCTGTTTGTTGATTTGGCGTTGTTTCAGTTTGCTGGTCGTGTAGTTTGCAGCTAATGCAGGGTCTTTCGCTGGATTCCAAATCTCAGTATCAATGCCATTAACGATGCCGCTCAACGCTTGACCTCGTGCGTGTAATAACCCGTCCATACCCATACCGCCAGCAATGGTGGTGATCTCTTGTGCATAGCTTGGGCTGACTGTGGTGATGTGGTCGCTGAATAAAATCCCTGCTTTGAGGAAGCCCACACCGCCGTAGTATTCCACACCTTCGGTCGAGAATGCATGCCCCGGTAAGCCAAGGAAGCCGAACATGTGTGCGGAGTATTGACCTTGGAATGCTAAGTTATGGATGGTGATGATGGTTTTCGGACGGTGTTTGCCTGCGCCGAGATAATGCAGATAGGTCGGTGCCAGTGCCGTTTGCCAGTCGTGTACATGCAACACATCGGGACGGTAGTCGATGTGCTCGTAGGCACCCCATGACAGTTGTGCCGCCATCAGTGATAGAGCGGCAAAACGGGTTGGATTGTCCCACCAGTCATTACCTTCGGGATCCAGATACGGATTGCCGTCGCGTGCATACAGATGCGGCGCGTCTAATACCAATAAATCCATTCCGTGTACGGTCGCTGACCACAGTCGCGCATCGCCCCAGAAGAAGTTATAGGTTTCCAGCCAGAGTTTCGGTGCGTCCTCTCCGGTCAATTCCCCCAACGCTTGCATCACGCGCGGATAACCCGGTACCAGCGTTTTGACGTGTACGCCTTGTTGCTCTAACGCTTGTGGCAACGCGCCGACCACATCGGCCAGACCACCGGTTTTGATCAATGGATAAATTTCAGATGCGGCTGCCAATACCTGAATGGTGGTGGATTTGCGAGCCGTTGATTTTTTAGCAGTGGTTTTTGAAGTGTCTTTTGCGACCGTACTTGCTGGTTTTCGCGAACTGCGAGTACGTTTGGGTTTGGTAGAGGCGTCGCTTTCGGCGATGTCTGGAATTGTTTGTGCATTAGGCGCTGTGGCCATAGATACTTCGACAACGGCTGTTGACTCATCTGCAGTAATGTCGCTTGTGGCTTTTTTACGAACCATAATAAAATCCCTTGATTGGAATGTGCTGTTGACTATTTTGTCATTTAAGCACGACGGCGGGCACATCGCCCGCCTATGTTATGACTGGATTGATGGCTTAACCCTTAATTGCATCAATCATTTTTTGTGTTACCAGACAAATGCCCTTGTCTGTGCGACGGAATCGGCTGGCATCCAATTCTGGGTCTTCGCCAATGACCATACCCTCAGGGATGATAACCCCTCGATCAACCACCACATTGCTTAAGCGAGCGTTACGACTGATGACCACTTCGGGTAGGATAACCGAGTGTGTGACTTTACTGTGAGAGCGTGCAACCACGCCGGTAAACAGCAATGTGCGGTATAAAGACGCGCCTGAGATGATACAGT
>CAYZVI010000164.1:0-3672 GCA_964481695.1 uncultured Hydromonas sp.
CCAAAATGGATGCCAGCAAAATTGGTAAAACCGAGATTTTCCGCAGCGGTATGATCGCGTTGGTAGCGGTTTTTGGTATTTCCTGGATGGCTGATTCGATGTTTGAAGTACACACGCCGATGATTAAAGATTTGCTCGGTGGCGTGGTGCAACAACATCCGTGGACCTACGCGGTGATGCTGCTGATCATTTCTAAATTTGTGAACTCACAGGCAGCCGCAATTGCTGCATTCGTGCCGTTGGCACTCGGTATTGGTGTGCCGCCAGGTGTGGTGGTGGCCTTTGCGCCTGCTGCGTATGGTTACTACGTGTTGCCGACTTATCCGAGTGACTTGGCTGCGATTCAGTTCGATCGCAGCGGTACCACTGGCATTGGCAAATTTGTGATCAATCACAGCTTTATTTTGCCAGGCTTTATTGGCGTGATCACGGCGTGTATTTTCGGTTATATTTTCGCCAGCATGCGCGGGTTTATCTGATGATCTATTAATTCTGTTTGCTGAAATAAAACCGCTCAATGATTTGAGCGGTTTTGCTTTTTAATCGCACAGATTAAACATAATTGAGCATGCTTCACAGTGTACAATGCGGCGGTTAAATATTTTGTCCTCAAGCCGAAAATTATGAACGAAGTTACTCAATTTTTTGCGGTGATCGGTAATCCGATTGCGCACAGCAAATCACCGCTTATCCATGCGCAGTTTGCCGAGCAGTTCGGCATTGCATTGCGCTACGAGCGTGTGCTTGCGCCGATTGATGGCTTTGCTGCCGTCGTAGATCAGTTGCGCGCGCAGGGTTTGCGTGGGTGCAATGTCACCGTGCCATTCAAATTAGATGCGTTTGCTTATGCGAGTGAGCGCTCGGCGGATGTGCTGTGGGCGGGCGCGAGCAATACACTGAGTTTTGCTGGGGATGTGATTAAAGCTGACAATACTGACGGCGTGGGTTTGGTACGTGACATCACGCACAATCTGGGCGTGGCTTTGCGCGATAAAAAAGTGCTGCTGCTCGGTGCGGGCGGCGCGGCGCGCGGCGTGTTGCGTCCGATTTTGCATGAGTTGCCCACCTGCGTGGTGGTGAAAAACCGTAGCTTGGATAAAGCGCAAGCGTGGCTGGCGGATATCCAAAAGAACGCTGATTTTAACGAGGTTGTCAGCGCGTGTGATCTACGCGTGTGTGCGTGGTTGGATGAAGCGGTGCAGACGTACGATGTTATTGTCAACGCTACCGCCAGCGGCTTGTCCGATACCTTTACGCCGCCGTCGAGTGTGGCGTTCGCTGAGGGTGCGCTGGCCTACGACATGATGTATGGCAAGCAAACGGCGTTCCTCGCTTGGGCGAGTGCGCACGGTGCAAGCACCGCGGACGGCTGGGGTATGTTGGTCGAGCAAGCGGCGAAAAGTTTTGAAATTTGGCATGGTGTTGCGCCGAACACCGCATCACTGATCGAACGAGGGGGCGCATGATGTGGCGCTATTGGTTAAAACCCTATCTGTATTCGCTGGTCGCTATTTTCGTGGTGTTCCAGATTTGGTGCGTGGTCTGGCTGGCTTTGTACGGCTTGGGTTTGCACCCGTTCACCGCGTTTATGAAAAACGAGCAAATGCGTCTGATTCCCGCCAAAGGGCAGTTTTTACTCGAACGCGACTGGCGCAGCTACGGCGAGATTTCGGACAATCTGAAAAAAGCCGTCGTGACCTCCGAGGATGCGGGTTTTGTCGAGCATGATGGCGTGGACTGGAACGCCATCGAGCAGGCGAAAAAACGCAATGAACGCCGAGGCAAGATCATTGCTGGTGGCTCGACCATCTCGATGCAGCTGACCAAAAATCTGTTCCTTTCACCCAACCGCAGCTATCTACGCAAAGCCGAGGAAATCGGCATGACCTATGTGATGGAGCTGATGCTGCCAAAAGATAAAATCCTCGAAATCTATTTGAATTCGGTCGAGTGGGGTGAGGGCGTTTTTGGCGCGCAGGCGGCGGCGCAACACTACTTCAACCGCGACGCGAGTCAACTCACGCCGCAGCAGGCGGCCAAACTGGCGGTGATGCTGCCCGCGCCGAAGTTCTACGATGCCAATCGCAAACACCGCAACCTCGGTCGCCGTGCAAACGTGATTTTGCGGCGCATGGGCGGTGCGCAAATTCCGGACGATGAGGGGATTTAATTGTCTGGTCATGTGCAACCATTATCCTTATCGCAGCGTTTGAACCCGCATCATTGGGGCAAGCCGACGGCGTATGCCGCGCTCGCCGCGTCGATGATGTTGGTTGGCGCGTATGTTGCGCTGTCCAAAGAGTTGCTCACGGTGTTTCCGCCATTTGCCTTGGCGTGGGTGCGGTTTTTGATCGCAGCGGTGTTTATGGCGCCGTGGCTGTTGACATGGCGCGGCAAGGTCGCGAGCGTGCCCAAGCATGATCGTTGGGTGCTGTTTGGCATGTCGTTTTTCGGCAATTTTCTGTTCACGCTGTGCATGCTGTACGGCGTGGCGCATACCTCGGCGACGGCGGCGGGCATCATCATGAGTTTGCTGCCCGCCGTGATTGCGCTGATTTCGGCATGGGTGCTGCGCGAGCATTTGACCCGCTCCAGCGTGCTCACCATCGTACTGGCAGTACTGGGTGTGATGAGCTTGAGTTTGAATAAAAACGATGCCGGTCAGTCAATTTTGGGCAACACCATGATGGTGGGTGCATTGCTGTGCGAAGCGTTTTATGTGGTCGGGGCGAAATACCTCAGTCGCGGCTATTCGCCCAAACAAGTGGCGGTGGCGATGAATACGTTCGGGCTGGTTTTGACCACGCCGCTGGCGCTGACGCAACTAGGTCAAATGGATTGGTCGGCGGTCTCATGGGAGCGATGGGCGTTGATAGTTTTTTATGCCGTGGCGGCCAGTCAAATTGCGCCTTGGTTGTGGTTTAATGGTTTAAAATGGATACCCGCGAACCGCGCGGGCGTGATGACGGTGGCTTTGCCGTTGATCGCAGCGGTGATCGGGGTGACTTGGTTTCGTGAGGTTTGGACGGTGTATCACACCATCGCCTTTGCCTGTGCGTTATCGGGGATATTGTTAATGGCGTTCTCAAAATCGAGTGAATAAACGATAGAAAAATAACATCATGACCGATTTGAAACATTCAGAGGATTTGGAAAAAAAAGTGCGGCTCGAGCAAGAAGACGCAACTGAAAACAAATCCAAAGTCGAGCAAGAGCAACATTTCGAGACCGAGCAAGCAGCTCAGGCGCTCGAGATGGTGCACACCCTGTTGAACTGGCGCGAAGCGCACGCACGCAGCTCGGTTTCTGATCCGAATGAATTAATGACGGTCAACTCGCATGCCGATACAGAAATGCGTTGGGTGCTTGATGGTCTGCATCCGGCGGATATTGCTTATGTGCTCGAAGCCTTACCGCTCGATGATCGTCTACACGTCTGGGGTTTAGTCGATCCGGAACGTGACGGTGACATCCTGATGGAAGTCTCCGACTCGGTGCGTGAAACGCTGATTGCCGACATGAGTCGCCAAGAGATGGTGGCCGCAGCCAAAAGCCTGGATACCGACGAGATTGCCGATCTGGCCGATGACTTACCACGAGAGGTCGTAGAAGAGGTCGCCGAAAGCCTACCACTCGAGGAGCGTGCGCAGTTACGCGCTGCCATGAGCTATC
>CAYZVI010000165.1:0-3640 GCA_964481695.1 uncultured Hydromonas sp.
GTTTTTTAAACATACTGCGCGGTAAGTGGCTCAGTTTTAAAGTGTCATTTACATCGGATCTATTGCCAGCTGGAGTTAAACCTACGAATCAAGCCCAAACGAAGGATTCAACGCAACAAACCCGATGCGCTGCAAGTACCCAAGCAAACCAACCAAGTCTGGTCGATGGACTTTATGAGCGATGCACTGGCCGATGGTCGAACACTGCGCACATTCAACGTTGTGGACGATTACAACCGCGAAGGCTTAGGCATTGAAGTGGATCTATCGTTACCCAGTGCACGGGTGATACGCTCGCTTGAACGCATTATCGAATGGCGAGGTAAGCCCGATGCGCTCCGATGCGACAATGGACCGGAATACATCAGTCAGACACTGGTAGACTGGGCGAATGAGCGGAAAATCACCTTGATGTACACGCAACCGGGCAAGCCTACACAAAACGCTTATATCGAACGATTCAATCGCACCGCTAGACATGAATGGTTGGATTTGCATTTGTTTGAATCCGTTGAACATGCTCAAAACTTGGCGACTGAATGGCTTTGGACTTACAATAACGTTCGACCTCATTCAGCCATCGGCGGCGTACCGCCTAGGCGCTTGATTGAGCTCGGACAACCTTCTACTTTTAGATGAGCCTAATAATGGGAGGATTACAGGTGGAGCGCCTCTATTTTGGGGGAGGTGCGGGTTAGGGTTTGTATTGAATGACTTGATCGCGCATTGCGCTTTCCCATGTTTTCTCAAACTGACTATTAGTCATAGTGTTTGGCACAAGCAAGGCTTTTATTTGTGCTTTTGAGCCGCTTTTGCCGCCTTTGCCTGCTGTTAATTGCAAAGCGTCTAAGCCTTCAGCCTTAATTCTGCGAAGTAGGTTTTCGCGGTGTTGGCTTGCTATAGGTGTGGGGCGTGCTATTTGTTGTGAATTGTCTGTGGTTGTGATTATCTGTGATTCTATGAACATATTTAATTCAGCCTTGGTATATCCCAAATCAGCAACGCACACGTCATCTATGTATCTTTGTATTTCGATAAAATTTGCTTTTGATGCGATTTTTTCTATTTTTCTGATAGTTTTTAGCGTAATTGGAGCGGTGTTTTTTACATTCTTAATTATCCGATCAGCATTAATAATTCTCCATAAAGCCAGTAAATCAGTAGTGTAAATAATGAATGTTTCCACTTCCTCATTCGGATCATAACAAGCACCCTTATAAATTTGTGGTGAAATATGAAAAAGAATTTCTACTCGCTCGTCTTCTTGTGGTTCTCTTCCTAAAAGCTCCATGTCTAATGAGGGTACAATATTTGAACATTCATAAATTTGTGGACACTCATATTGATAAGCAAACCAAATATCTCTGGTAACCCTTACCTGAAAATTAATTTGCCCCTCAAAGTGAAAGTGCTCTAAATCTTTTTTTGTTATCTCACACTCAAAAGCCTGTGAAAGGTATTGGCAAGCCTGTTCAGGTGTGAACCACTGTCTAATCGTTTTTGGTAATTGAACCGCCATAATCGCGTCGTCCTCACGCCGTCCAAAGGTTTACCCAATGCCAACGAGTGGACTTCCCGCTTTTCCCGCCGTCGCGGTAGGCATTGAGGTAATCTATTTCAATCTATTTTAGATAACCAATCATGCGGGCTTAATCTGTTTGCAAGTAAGGTTATAACGTGCGTCCATTTGTAAATCAGTGATTGCTGTAACCATTTGGGCTAATGTTGTAACCAGTGAGCCGATATTCCTTAATTCATCTCTTGGCAATATCATCTGTTGCATTTCATCGGTACTGCTTGCCACGCTCAAAGCATAGCCCACGCCCTCAATTCCATTTAATAGGCTGTTGCGTACATTCTCGCATTGCGTTTCAATCTCGTAAAGTTGGACGGCTTCTTTTCTGGTTATTTCGCTTTTGCCTGTCATATTTTGAGCGTTTTTAAGAATATAAAACAATTGATACCCCGCTTGGTCTGGGTTAATGTTTGACGCTTTTTTTTCTTCCTTATTGGGGTAAAAGTAATCTTTTTGCATAATGCTGTCCTTTCGGTTGGTTGTTTACCTGAGTAAAAAGGTAAACATTTTTTGTTAAATCGGAATTTTTTTGCGCATGGGGTGAACGGCGGTCTATGGCTGGCACACGCCCAGACTTTTCCCCCGCCCTATGCCCTGAGCGGCATTTTGATGACCTTGCCGCCTTCTTTGAGTTCATCGAGGTAATCGCTCCACACCTGCATCATACGTTTGCGGTCGTCGAGGTATTTTGTGCGGTTGTATGACGTTCCCAGTGTGTCAGGCACGCGGTGGGCTAACTGATGCTCAATGATTTCAGGCTGAACCCGTAAACGCTCTGCCAATATGGTGCGTGCCATCGCGCGTGCGCCGTGTCCCGTGTACTCGGTTTGGGTGTTCCATCCGAGGCGGCGCAGGGCTTTATTGACCGTGCCGTCACTCATGGGCGCGTTTTTGTTGATCGCAAACACATAGTCGCAATGCCCCGTGAGGGCGTGTAAATCGTTCAGTAACGCGATTGCTTGCGTGGATAAGGGGACAATATGCGGGGTCTTGGTTTTGCTCACTGTGAACCGCCATTCGCCCGCCTCAAGGTCAAAATCTGCCCATCGTGCGGTGCGTAGCTCGCTCGGGCGCACAAACCACATTACCGATAATTTCAAAGCGCATTGCACGGGGTATGAACCCGTGAAGTCGTCGAATGACTGCAATAGCCGCCGCACGTCTTTGGGTTCGGTCAGGCTTGCCATGTGCTTTTCATAGTGCGGGATGATTTTGTCTTTGAGAATGTAGGAGGTCTCTGTTTTGCATTTGTCGGTCAATATGCCGTAGCGATAGATTCGCCCCAGTAAGCCCCGCACTTTCTTTGCGCTGTGCGCTACGCCTGTTCGTATCATTCTATCAAGCAAGTTGTTTAACTCTTCAGCCGTGACCGCTTTGATGTCTTTTTTACCAACGTATGGGAAAACGTGCTTTTCTAACCGCTGTATCGTGCTGTTAGCGGTTTTAGGGCTTAATGTTGGCTCTACTTCTTTAAACCACGCCCGCGCCACAATCTCAAAGGCATTGGGGCGAAAACCATCGGGTGTGGCTCGTAGTGCTTTGCGTTGTTCGCTCGGGTTAATGCCATGATTGATTAAATCCTTGAGGCGGTCACGTTCTAAACGGGCTTCTTTGAGGGTTACGTCTGGGTAAACACCCAAAGAGAGTAATTGTTCTTTGCCCTCAAACTGAAAACGATAACGCCACCGCTTTGAACCGTTTGGCTCAACGTACAGGAATAAGCCACCGCCATCTTTGAGTTTTTCGGTTTTGCTTTTGGGTTTGGCGTTTTTGATCGCTGCATCGTTTAGATATTGTCTCATTGCACGCCCCATTGGGTAAGACTTGGCATTAAAAATTGGGTAACTTTTTTCAGAAAAATACCGCAAAAAAGAGAGTTACCCAAAAAGTTACCCAATTTATGGCTGGACGTCAATGTTTTAATTGAATGCTTTAGACAACAAAAAACCCCGTAAACGTTGAATTTACGGGGCTTCTTAGATAATTCTGGTGGTCATTGATTCAATCAATGGTGCCGAGGGAGGGAATCGAACCCTCACTCCTTTCGGAACCGGATTTTGAGTC
>CAYZVI010000166.1:0-3597 GCA_964481695.1 uncultured Hydromonas sp.
CGTGATTCAATAAATGCGTGGCAAACGCATGGCGCAAGGTATGCGGCGAAATCAAGCTGAGCGGTATGCCCGCCTGCGTGGCATATTTTTTAATCACATGCCAGAACATCTGCCGCGTCATCGCTCCACCGCGCGCGGTGACAAACACCTCATCGCAACTACGCCCATGCAGCAAGGCCACGCGCGCGGTATCCAAATAAAGCCGCAGCGACTCACTCGCCTCCTCGCCAAACGGTACCAAGCGCGTTTTACTGCCCTTACCCGTTACTCGCGCCACGCCATCATTCAAACTCACGTCCAACATGCGCAGCCCAACCAACTCAGTCACGCGCAAACCACTGGCGTACATCAGCTCCAGCATGGCTCGATTGCGCACCCCAAGATCGCTCTCATCAGGCGCCGCCAATAGCGCCTCAACTTGGGATTCGGATAAATTTTTCGGCAAACGCGCGCTGGGTTTGGCCAGCACCAGCGTCGCTGTCGGATCATCCACGCGAAGATTGCTTTGCAGCAACCATTGATAAAAACGCTTGAAACAGCTAATTTTGCGATTGCTGGAGGTACTTTTTTTCACCTTTTGGCTGGTAAACAGGCCGGCCAAATAGGCCTGCAAGTCCGCCACATCCGCTTGCAACAACGATTTGTGCCGCGCCTGCATAAACCGCATCAACTGTCGCATATCCGAGGCGTATGCCGCCAGCGTGTTCTCACTCAAGCCGTGCGCCAGCCACAATTGGCTGGTGAACTGATCGATAAAATCCTCGTCGTTGATTGGCATAGCGATTCTATTTTAAAAAATAATGCCCATTATCCCACAAGCCACGATTGAACCACACAACAACCCATCGCAAAAAGTTGACTAATTTAATCAACTTTAGTATCATCACACAATCAAAGGGAGTAGCCCCTAAAGCAATGCGTCGTCAATACAGTGCTGTTTTTCTCTTGCACTCGGCGTATTGTGCGTTCAGCGCGTCAATGATCCATGATTCGACGCACCTCGGTATCGTGTATCGAGTTACTCAACGCGGGCAAGACTTTGACTTGTTTCTGATACCAACAGGTCAAAGTGTGCCGCGCGCATCATTCGCCTCACTCGCGAACCGCTCATCGACCTGTTTATATCGGAAAAACCTCAAACCTTTTGAAACAGGAGCCATTTTATGCATCATTTCAATCATCTTGATAGCCGCTCGCCAAGCACATTGCTTGATGTCATCGACATGCAACACAGGGAGGCTGTATGACCATGACCACTATTGGGACACCGACCTTATGGATCGGCTTTCTCATTCTCGTACTGATTGTTTTGGCCATTGATCTGTGGGGCTTGGGCAATAAAAAAGACCATCAAGTTTCGCAAAAAGAAGCTTTGACTTGGACCGGTATTTGGATCGCCTTGGCCTTTGCCTTCGGCGGTGCGCTGTGGTGGTATTTACTGGAACAAGGCCACGCCCCCGAACTCGCCAAAGACAAGACATTGGAGTTTTTCACCGGTTATCTGATTGAAAAATCCCTGTCGGTGGACAATATTTTTGTGTTCCTCATGGTCTTTAGCTTTTTCTCCGTACCGCCGCAGTACCAGCGACGCGTTCTGCTCTACGGTGTATTGGGCGCGATCATCATGCGTGCGATCATGATTTTTGCCGGCGCAGCCTTGGTCACTCAATTCCACTGGCTAATGTACGTGTTCGGCGGATTTTTGCTGCTAACGGGTTTGAAAATGCTGCTGATGGCGGATAAAGAATCTGACCTAAACAACAACCCATTACTCAAATGGCTGCGCAGCCACCTGCGCATCACCGATGAGTTTCACGAAGAGAAATTCGTGGTGGTTAAAGACGGCGTTCGTTGGTTCACCCCATTATTTTTGGTCTTGGTGATGATTGAGTTAACCGATTTGATTTTTGCGGTAGACAGCATCCCGGCGATTTTCGCTATCACCACCGATCCGTTCATCGTGTTTACCTCGAACATCTTTGCGATCATGGGCTTGCGCGCACTGTATTTCCTGTTGGCCGATTGGAACGAGCGTTTCCACTTACTCAAATACGGCTTGGCGATTGTGCTGATGTTCGTTGGGGTTAAAATGCTGCTGTTGGACATTTACAAAATCCCTACAGGTATTTCGCTCGGCGTGGTCGGCGCAATCATCGCCAGCTCGATGATAATCAGTTGGATGCATACCGGCAAAAAGCACTCGAATCCATCGAACTAAAGCAAAAACGGTAGAGTGATCTGCCGTTTTTTACATTCATTGCCGGAAATTCAATCGTACACGATGCCTTCGTGTGCCAGTAACCAGCGCTTGACCCCAATATAAAAGCCATCATCATGCTGCGCAAAACCACCGATGCCATGCGCCCCGACCACACGGTGACACGGGACAATCAGCGGAAACGGGTTCGCACCACAAGCCCCTCCAACCGCGCGCGGCGAACCACAGGCAATCAACTGCCCGACCTGTTTATAAGTGAGCACTTGCCCCGCCTCCAAGCCAGCGATCACATGCCAAACTTTATTCTGAAACGCGGTTCCTTGTGGGCGCAACGGCAGATCAAAGCGAAACGATGGATTTTCAACATACGCCGCAATTTGCGCGCACACACGCTCAGCCAAATCGCAGTTAGGAGCCAAAGCCTGCGTGTGCGATGGCAAATACAACAACTCTAGCACTTGTGTACTCGCTTGATTCAAACGCACACCGACCGCACCGAATGGCGCATGAACGATGGCGTTATAAATCGGCGCGACCAGATTCATATCAACGATACAGTTTGAACGCTTCGGTTTCTTGGCTCCAACGCACTTCGTCCACACGCGTTATAGCCTCCAGATCACCAGGCGTAGTGGTCGCATCGTCCACCCATTCGCGCAGCAACGGCGAACCATTAATCAGGTCAATCGCCAACCGGTCAAACTCATATTCATAACCAAAATCGCGCCACAATGGGTAGTCTGGGTTAATCGTGCGAATGGCCTTAAAAGCCAACGCCATCAAGCGCCACGGACGAAACGCCTCGTGGTCATATTTCGGATGATCAACGTGAATTTGTACCCCTTGGCATAGTTGCCCCTGATGCTTGTGGAAGGTGGGCTCGAACCAGCACGGGCGCAAAATACAACCGTTTAACCATTCAGGTGCAGTCTTGTGCATATACGTCAAAATCGCCTGCGCATCAATGTCCGGCGCGCCGAACAATTCCAACGGTCGCGTCGTACCGCGCCCTTCGGACAGCGTTGTCCCCTCCAGCATCACCGTGCCGGCATAAGCGCGCGCCATCGACAGATTCGGCGCATTCGGGCTGGGGTTAATCCAGCTGCGCTGATTTTGTGGCCAACCGTAATCGGGAGCCGTTTGCGTATCCCAACCCTGCATCTGAATCACGCGGTAATCCACGTCTAAATTAAAGGTGCGCACAAACCAGTGCGCCAATTCGCCCAAGGTCAAACCATGACGCATCGGCATTTCGCCAGCACCAACAAAACTCTCCCAACCTGCGCGCAGGCTCAAGCCTTCGACCGGCCGCCCCGCAGGATTCGGGCGATCCAAAATCCAAACCGATTTACCATATTTTGCGGCCTCTTCCAACACAT
>CAYZVI010000167.1:0-3549 GCA_964481695.1 uncultured Hydromonas sp.
ACCACGCCGGTAAACAGCAATGTGCGGTATAAAGACGCGCCTGAGATGATACAGTTGCCTGATACCATTGAATTGATGGCTTCACCACGGCGGCCTGGCTCATCGTGTACGAATTTGGCTGGAGCGGTAATTTCGTTGTATGTCCAGATCGGCCAGTTGTGATCATATAAGTTCAAATCCGGTACAGTTGCGGTCAGGTCAATATTGGCTTGCCAGTAAGCATCCACCGTACCCACGTCACGCCAGTAGTGTGCTTGTTCGTCATTGGTTACACAGGAATCAGAGAATCGGTGGGCGACGGCTTTGCCGTTTTTAACCAAGTACGGAATAATATTTTTACCAAAGTCGTGCTCGGAATTTGGGTCTTCGGCATCGCGACGCAAGATATCCAGTAAGAATTTGGTTTCAAAAACGTAAATCCCCATAGAAGCCAAAGACATTTCAGGATTACCCGGAATGCACGGTGGGTCAGCCGGTTTCTCAATGAAATCAATAATGGTGTCATGCTCATCCACATGCATCACGCCGAAACCGGTCGCCTCCATACGCGGCACTTCGACGCAACCGAGGGTCACATCGGCATTGGTTCTGACGTGTTGCTCCAGCATAAACTCGTAGTTCATTTTGTAGATGTGATCGCCTGCAAGGATCACGATGTATTTCGGACGATAGCCTTCGATAATGTCGATGTTTTGGTATACCGCGTCGGCAGTCCCTTTGTACCAAGATTCCTCGTCAATTCGTTGGCTCGCAGGTAGGATGTCAAAACCTTCGTTGCGCTCTTTGCGCAGGAATGTCCACGCTTGCGTCAGATGGCGAATCAGGCTGTGCGCTTTGTACTGCGTGGCCACACCGATGCGGCGAATGCCAGAGTTGAGCGCATTGGATAGTGCGAAATCAATAATGCGTGTTTTACCGCCGAAATACACCGCTGGTTTGGCACGTGAGTCTGTTAATTCGAGCAGGCGTGAACCACGCCCCCCTGCCAAAACGAAGGCCATAGCTTCTTGCGCAATATGCGGGTAGTTGCGGTTAACAGACATACTATCCATTTTAGATTCTCCTTGAATTTTCATTTTTGAGTTAATTGCAAATCGCCGCGCCACTCAAACATCAGTGTGGCCAAAGGCGGCAAACTAAGGGTTAATACGTGTTCGACGTGTAACGGCGGTGTCCGAGTCGTTTTTATGGGCGCAAGGCTGAACGGTTGCTCTATCTGTGCCTCAACGGGCTGTAACTGAGGCCATGCGCGAGTGTGCGCTACCACTTGTCCAAAATTACCCATACCCGTACCACCATAAGTCTGCGCATCGGTATTGATGGCTTCACGCCAAATGCCCGCTTGCGGTACGCGGATTTGATAGCCGTGGTGCGGTACGGGTGTTAGATTGGACACCACCAGAACAAGCTGATCGGTTTGATGGCCACGACGTAACCAAGCCAAAACGGATTGATCGCGGTCTTCGACCACGCGCCATTCAAAACCACTCCAGCTGTGTTCACTTTCGTACAGAGCGGGCGCGCTGCGGTAGAAATGATTAAGGTCTCTGATCAGGCGCTGTATGCCAGAATGCTCGTGATATTGGGTGAGGTGCCAATCCAGACTTTGATCTTCGTTCCATTCGGCGCGTTGCGCGAATTCCTGTCCCATGAACAGCAGCTTCTTACCCGGATAGCCCCACATATAGGCGTAATACGCACGCAGATTGGCAAATTTTTGCCAATCATCACCGTTCATTTTATGAATCAGTGAGCTTTTGCCATGCACCACTTCATCATGCGACAGCGGTAGCACGAAATGCTCACTGTAAGCGTACATTTGATTGAAGGTCAGTTTGTCGTGATGGTATTTGCGATACACCGGATCAATGCTGAAATAGTCCAGCGTGTCGTGCATGAAACCCAAATCCCATTTGAAATTAAAGCCCAATCCGCCGTGCATCAAGTGTTGTGATACCTTCGGAAAAGAGGTGGATTCTTCTGCGATCATCAACGCCGATGGTACTCGCTCATGAATGATTTGATTGAGTTTCTTGATGAACGCAATCGCTTCGATATTATCGCTGCCACCGTGCTGATTCGGCTCCCACTCGCCGTGCTTGCGTGAATAATTCAGATGCAGCATCGACGCCACCGCATCGACACGCAGACCATCCAAATGGTAGTGCTCGAGCCAAAACAGTGCGTTATTAATCAAAAATCCAGACACCTCTCCGCGACCAAAGTCGTAAATGGCGGTATTCCAATCCGGATGAAAACCGCGACGGCGGTCTGAGTGCTCGTACAGCGTCGTTCCGTCAAACATTGCCAAGCCGTGTGCATCGGTTGGGAAGTGCGCCGGCACCCAGTCTAAAATGACACCAATCCCGTTTTCGTGCGCATGATTGACCAAGCGGGCAAAGCCATCCGGCGAACCAAAGCGTGCGGTCGGAGCATACATGCCAATCGGTTGATAACCCCACGATGCATCCAGTGGATGCTCGGTTACCGGCAGAATTTCAATATGGGTAAATCCCATGTCCTTGGCGTAGGCGATGAGTCGTTTGGCTAACTCATCGTAGCTCAAAAACTGGCCTTGTTCATCGCGTTGCCATGAGCCCAGATGGACTTCATAAATACTGATCGGTTCAATATACGGGTTATTTTGTGCACGTTGCGCCAAGTAGTCGGCGTCAGTCCATTTGAAATTGTGAATATGGAACAGTTTAGAAGCATTGGCCGGACGAAGCTCAGCGGCAAAACCGTATGGATCGGCTTTCAGTGGTAAGAGTTGCCCATGAGCATCGTGTATGGCAAATTTGTAAACAGTGCCTTCGCCCAATCCGTCAATGAATAATTCCCATAAACCGCTCTGATCGTGCCGATGCATTACATTGGCATGTACATCCCAGTGGTTAAAATCACCAACAACGGAAACTTCGGAGGCATTGGGCGCCCAGACCGTGAAATAGGCACCACCGTCGCGCAGATGCGCGCCCATTTTGTCGTAAAGATTGAAGTGTGTGCTTTGAGCAAATAGATAGCAATCCAATTCACCTAAAAAGGTCGCGTGCTCATTAGAAGGGATACCACTATCCGTCGCTGCCGACGGTTTGGATACGTCGGTTTTGGTTTTGAAAACCAGCTCGGACATGAAGACCTCCATCTGCATATGAAACAACAATGGCTACGGTTTCAGTGTACACCTTTACGGCATACGCTGCCACCTTTTTACACTGACAACGTATGCGCCATTCGCCGTATTCCTCGTTATTTATTCGGTTTTGCGTCTTTTAGAACTTTAAACCGTACTTGATTGTATGCTTGCCCGGAATAAGGCTTGCATTTTAGTTAGGCAAGCGGTATTCCCCAAATTTCACGTGCGTATTCGGCGATGGTACGATCCGATGAGAACCAGCCCATGTTGGCAGTATTCAGGATGGCTTTTTTCTGCCATTGATTCTGATCTTGCCACAGTGCGTCTAATTCACGTTGCGCTTGTGCATAGCTGACGAAGTCGGGAGCCACCAAGAAATGATCGCTGTTGTACATAGAGTCAACCAAGCTGGC
>CAYZVI010000168.1:0-3518 GCA_964481695.1 uncultured Hydromonas sp.
AATGAATCACGCTCTGCGGATGAATCACCACGTCAATACGCTCGGCAGGCACGCCGAATAACCAATGCGCCTCGATGACCTCCAAACCTTTATTCATCATCGTGGCCGAATCTACCGAAATCTTGCGCCCCATCTGCCAGCGGGGATGCGCACACGCCTGATCTGGTGTAATGTGGGTCAGATCCGCCAGCCGCGTGTGTAAAAACGGTCCGCCGGAGGCGGTCAAAGTCAAGCTCGCCACGCCACGCGTGTTCACACCAGTGATGGACTGATTGCAATCAGGTAAACATTGATACAGCGCATTGTGCTCACTGTCGATGGGCAGCAGCATTGCGCCATTTTGCGCGACCGCTTCGGTCATCAGCGCACCGGCCATGACCAGTGACTCTTTGTTTGCCAACAACAGCTTTTTACCGGCACGCGCTGCCGCCATGGTGGGCAACAATCCCGCCGCCCCGACAATCGCAGCCATCACCGTGGTTACTTCAGACGCACTGGATACGTCGCATAAAGCCTGCACACCGACCAACACTTTGGTAGCGCATCGGATCTGCTGCAACCGTGAGCGTAAATCTTGCGCTGCATCATCATCCAATACCACCGCATATTTTGGCACGAACTGAGCGCACTGCTTGGCCAATTGTTCCGTCTGACGATGCCCCGAGAGCGCAAACACCTCAAACAGCTCGGGATGTCGAGCAACCACATCCAAGGTCGAGCAACCAATCGAACCGGTCGCGCCCAATACCGTAATCACCTGCGGTGTCAAAACCTGCTTATTCATACATCATTCAATCAATAATTAGCCTCAGTGCATCGACAACCAGCCCAGCAAAATAATCTGCAACGGCAACACCGGCAAAATCGCATCAATCCGATCCAAAATCCCGCCATGCCCCGGCAAACTCGAGCCACTATCTTTCACGCCAGCACAACGCTTGAGCCACGACTCGAACAAATCACCAATGATGCTCTGATAAGTTAAGAAAAACGCAATGATCAGCACCTCGAGCAACGAAACATGTAAATCGGCAAAGCCATCGGGCTTCAGCCACAACACCATTGCAACCAAATAAATTGTCACACCAATCCACGCACCAGCCGCGCCTTCAATCGTCTTACCCGGGCTAATGGATGGTGCCAATTTATGCTTACCCAACGCACGCCCAGTGAAATAAGCAGCAATATCAGCAATCCAAACCACGGCCAATAAACCGAGCAAAAACCAACCTTCTTGCGGCGACTGGCGAATATATAAAAAGCATAAACCAGCCGGTAATAAAACAATCCAACCACACAACAGCAAAATAGCGCGATTTGATATTTTCCAACCCGAATAAAGCCAAAGGGGCACAACCAACAACCAGAAAGCCACCGACACAAACATCACCGCTGAAAACACCCATTGATGATAACGATGCGCAAACATAATCCACATCAACGCCAGCAGTATCGGCATCAGCATCACATATAAGGCTTTGGGCAGTTGCGGCAGCTTAGCCAAATTCGCCCACTCAGCAGCTGCCCAAGCCATCAGCAGTGCGATTCCAGCGAACCAAACCCGCTCTGTAGCAAAAAACACCATGCCTGCAAACACAATCAGCATGATGATGGCTGTAATGACACGTTCTTTGAGCATTGAGCCTCCGCAATTATTATTCTAATGATTCCAATCAAGCACTCGGGTTTTGCAATTGCGCACTGGTTCGGCCAAAGCGACGCTCACGCTGCTGATACGACTCAATTGCTTTGCCAAACTGAACACGGTCAAATTCAGGCCAATATACCGGGGTAAAATACAATTCGGTGTACGCCAGTTGCCAGAGAAGGAAATTAGATATGCGCGCTTCACCACCGGTACGAATGAACAAATCCGGTTCTGGCAAATCGGCTAATTGCAGATACGGACGCAGTTCGTCCTCCTCAACTTCTTTATTCACAGCCACACCTTGACGTGCGCGCTCAGCCAACATCTGATTCATCGCATTCAAAATATCCCAGCGTCCGCCGTAGTTCGCACATACCGTCAAAGTCATCACCTGACCATTCACCGTGCCTTCATGCGCCTGCTTAATCAGCCCCTGAATGGTTGGATCAAACGCTTCTAACGCACCGATAACCTGAAGGCGAATCCCATTGCTCGCCAACGCCTTGATTTCACGACGCAAACTGCGCATGAACAATTTCATCAAAAATGATACTTCGGTCGGTGGGCGACGCCAGTTTTCTGAGCTAAAAGCAAACAAAGTTAAATGCTGTACGCCCAAATCCACACAAGCACGCACGACTTCACGCACCATTTGTACGCCGCGCTTATGCCCCCAAACGCGCGGCAAGCCACGAGAAGTCGCCCAACGACCATTACCATCCATAATGATGGCTACATGTCGAGGGATCGCGCCGACCTCGGGTACCGCTTGGGTACTGCTCACAGCGGTGTTTAATGGATTATTTGAAATACTCATAGGGCTACTTCATAAGAGAACAAGGGCGGCACGCACCACCCTTTGAATTATAAAGACTGCTTACAGGTTAATAAGACACAATTGCACTTGCATAATGTGTGCATCCATCTGGAACCTATTAAACGGTCATGATGTCAGCTTCTTTTTGCGCAACCAATTTTTCAACTTCGGCGACAAATTTATCGGTCATTTTTTGCACATCATCCTGCGCACGACGCTCTTCATCTTCAGTGGTTTCTTTGTCTTTCAACATTTTTTTCAAATGCTCATTGGCATCACGACGAATGTTACGCACAGCGATTTTTGCATTTTCACCCTCGTGTTTCACCACTTTGACCAATTCTTTACGACGCTCTTCGGTCAGAGCAGGCATAGGTACACGTATCAAATCACCCATAGAGGCTGGGTTCAAGCCCAAATCAGACTCACGAATCGCTTTCTCAACTGGAGCCAACATGCTTTTTTCCCACGGCTGTACACCGATGGTACGCGCATCAATCATGGTCAAGTTGGCCACTTGCGACAATGGTGTTGGTGAACCGTAGTAATCCACATGCACTTGATCGAGCAAACTTGGGTGTGCACGACCCGTACGAACTTTTGCCAAGTCGTTTTTCAACGCTTCCAATGATTTTTGCATTTTATGATCGGCGTTTTGCTTCACTTCTGAAACAGACATGGTTACTCCTTGCTATGTAATTTTTTATACAATCGAAAACAAACTACGCCCAGCAACAGTTGCGAGCGTGCTAACTGCGTTATTTTACTGTATTTTTTCTATGAAAACGTGAGAAAAAACCGCTGTTCAAACCACATTCCGGCTTATCAGCGATAAAAAATAAACGCGAGACCGATTTCTCAATATCTCGCGTTTATTCAATCGACTACGAATAAATGAGCAGATCAGAAAAAAGCCTGAATCCCCGTCTGCGCACGTCCCAAAATCAAGGCATGAATGTCATGCGTGCCTTCGTAGGTATTGACCACCTCAAGGTTGACCAGATGACGCGCCACATTGAACTCATCCGAAATGCCATTGCCGCCGAGCATATC
>CAYZVI010000169.1:0-3514 GCA_964481695.1 uncultured Hydromonas sp.
ATGGCGATGGGGGTGCGTGTGCCTTGCCCAAAAACATTGTCTTTTTCTTGACGGCGCAATTCACCCGATGTGCGAGCATTACCCCGCAAGTGAAACACATAGATACTGGCAAATTCTTTTGCCAAGCATTTTCGCAGTCCATCGGCGGTATTGGCATCAACCCAGCCTGCATTGCTGACAAAACCAATCACCCCCGCACCTTGTCCATTCTCACCTGCCAATCGGTCGCTTGCCCAACGAATAGAACGGATATAGGAGTCATACAAGGCATTTTTATTGGTGGCAGTGGATTGCGCGGCATAAGTGTTGCGGATGCTGTCATCCAGCTTTGGATAAGCCATATTGGCATTATTATCATTGGCACTGGTTTGCCCCGCACTGTAGGGCGGATTGCCCATAATCACTTTGATGTTGAGTTTCTTTTGCCGTTTGCGTCGACTGCTGTTGGCTTCGAGCATATTGCTGACCAAGTCGTCTTTTTCATAGAGTTGGAATGTATCGGTCAAGCAAATGCCATTGAACGGCTGATATTCGCCTTCCTTCGCACCCATGAGGTGGTGGTACACCGATTCGATGTTAATCGCGGCTATGTAATACGCCAACAATACAATTTCATTGGCGTGGATTTCGTTTTGGTATTTATACGCCAGTTGCTCACGGCTGATTAAACCGCTCTGCAATAGTCGTGTGATGAATGTACCAGTTCCTGTGAATGGGTCAATGATGTGTACGTCTTTATCGCCCAAGGTTTTGCTAAATTCACTTTGCAATACGTCATTGATGCTGTGAATGATAAAGTCCACCACTTGCACAGGCGTATAAACAATCCCTAAGCGTTCGGTCATGCGGGGAAAGGCGTTTTTAAAGAATTTGTCGTATAAATCCAAGATGATTTTTTGCTTGGCATCGGCGGTTTTGATGTCGCCTATTTGGCGTTTCACGCGGTCATAGAAGTCTTGTAACTCTTCTTGTTCTTTTTCAAGATTTTGCCCTTGTAAGGTTTCTAATACGCCTTGCATGGCTTTTGAGACAGGATTATGAGCGGTAAAACTATAACCCTCAAACAAGGCATCAAAAATCGGTTTGGTGATGATGTGCTGTGCCAACATTTCCACCGCTTCGGTCTCGGTGATGGATTCGTTCAAATCATCACGCAATTCGTCCAAAAACGCACTGAATGACTGATAAGCAGGGCTGCTGTGGTCGGCTAATGCAGCGGTGATGCGTGTGATGTGCGTCTGTGCTATGCGTGCAATGCCATTTGCCCAATCGCCCCAATACTCGCGTGTGCCGCATTTTTTAACTATGCGTGCCAATATGGCTTTTTGAAATTCATCAAAATCAAAACTGGTTTGGGTGGGTTTTTTGCCGCCCTCTGTTTCAAATGCTTCACCATTATCGTCATTGTTGCCACCGCCTTGACCAATGCCCGCGCTTTCGGCTTTGGTTTGTTGTTCGGGTAGGATATTGCCCACGGCAACAATTTCAATTTGTCCGCTGATGTCCACGCCCATATCAATTTTGTTGATTGTGGCATCCATGCGGTCATCATGCGCCCGCAGTGCATTGAGTATCTGCCACACGACTTTGTATTTTTCGTTGTCATTGAGGGCTTCCTCAGCAGGCACACCCGCAGGTACACCAATGGGCAATATCACATAACCCATATTTTTACCTTCTGCACGGCGCATGACGCGCCCCACCGATTGCACCACATCAATTTGTGATTTACGCGGGTGCAAAAATAAAATCGCATCCAATGCAGGTACATCCACACCCTCGGATAAACAACGGGCATTGCTCAATATACGGCAGATGTTATCAGGTGTATCGGCTTTTAACCATGATAGGCGTGCATTGCGGGCTGTGGCATTGTATGTACCGTCCACGTGCTCTGTTTCACATTGAATCAGCCCTTGGGTATTATCCATCGTTTGGTGGGTGAGGTAGTCATTGACCACATTGCTAAAATCTTCTTTAATGCGTTTTGAGGATTTTATATCGCGACAAAACGCCACGGCGCGTTTCATGGGCGTGGGGTCTGCCACCACGTCTTCTTTGACATCCAATTTATTCAATGCCCGATAGCAACCAATGATTTTGGTCATGTCATCCAAAATCAATTCATTGTCCATATCGGTAAATCGCTTTTGCATGGATTCACTGACGATGGACTCATCCATTGCCAACACAATCACTTTGTAATCGGTCAATAAGCCATTTTGCACTGCGTATGAAAAATTGAGTTCAAACAGGGTTTCACCGTATAACTCAGAATTGTCCATAGATGCCAGCGTGGCATCGACTTCATTGGCTTTGGTTTTAACCGTGTCTGAAAAAATACGGGGCGTGGCGGTCATATACACGCGCTTATTGCCTCTGATAAATCCGTTGTCATGGATTTTGACAAAATTAGACTCATCCGCGCCTGCTAACGTCGCACCCGTGGTGCGGTGGGCTTCGTCACAGATAATCAGGTCAAAATCAGCCAATCCGTGCTTTTGTGCATCTGAAATCACCTGTATGGATTGATAGGTGGAAAATATCACGGTCATCGCATCGTCATGCGTGGTGCATTTTGCCGCTAATTTTTTCGCATCGGTGGTGGCAGGATATGCCAAGTCGTGAATGGTAATGTCGGCTAAATCATCGGACTCTTTGCGTTTGCCCACCTGTACATCCGAACACACGGCAAATGAATGTAATGGCGTTTCGGTCTCGGCTGTCCATTCAGTGATGGTTTGAGACATGAGGGACAATGACGGCACTAAAAACAAGACACGCTTGCCCACGCCCGCCATTTTCTCAGCCATTTTTAGCGCGGTAAATGTTTTGCCCGTGCCACACGCCATAATCAGTTTGCCACGGTCAGCGTGTTCTAAACCATCAGCCACCGCCTTTAATGCGGCAACTTGGTGAGGTCTCAGTGATTTTTTGCTTTTGAGTTGCACAGGTTTATTGGGCGTGTATGCACTCCAGTCAATTGCGCTATTTTCTAAATCAACCAAACCGATGCGTTGTACGGGCTTGGATTGCCCCTCTAAGGCTACTTCCGCATTTTTGCTCCACTCGCTGCGAGTGGTATCAAAAATCAAACGACTGGTAAATTCTTTCTTACCCGATGCGGTGAAAAACGAATCAATATCACCCTTTTGCATCCGATAATCTTCGGCATAGAATTTACACTGAATGGCGCAAAATCCCTCTTCATCAACACGCTTGGCTACCAAGTCTATGCCATCATCATTTTGAGGTTTATCCTCCAATTTTGCCCATTCGGCAAATGTCCACACCTCACTAAACTGCGGTGCAAACGTAGGGTCGTTTTGCAAAAAATCTTTAATCAGCAATTCAAACAACGTGCCTTTGCCACGTTGTTCTTTGGATAATTCACGGTATTGGCTCAGTAGGTCTTGTAACGCGCTCATAGTGCCCTTTGTTTTTTTAGGGTGCAAAGATGTTTAAGGTAGTCCATATTTTAACGGATATGATTTAGAACAGTAGAGACTTATTC
>CAYZVI010000170.1:0-3508 GCA_964481695.1 uncultured Hydromonas sp.
ATCGGTGCGTATGCGGCGCATCGTGCGGCAGCGCGTCTGGGCGCGCGCAAGATCAGCTCGCGCTCGTGTCCGGTGTTGTTCGAGGCACCATTGGCGGCTGGGCTGCTGGGGAATTTTGCGCAAGCCATCAGCGGTGGCGCACTGTACCGCAAAACCTCTTTTTTATTGGACGCTTTGGGTCAACGGATTTTTCCAAAGCACATTCAAATTATTGACGATCCATTCATTGGTCAGGGCATGGGCAGCAGCTATTTTGATGACGAGGGCGTGGCGTGCCAACGGCGTGAATTGGTGGAAAAAGGGCGATTAACAGGGTATTTGTTGTCCATGTACACTGCGCGTAAGCTCAAAATGCAGCCCACCGGTAACGCCAGCGGTTCGCACAATTTGCGTCTGAGCAGCTCTAAAACTAAGAAAACTGATGATTTTGCCGCCATGCTGCGCAAAATGGGCACGGGATTGCTGGTGACTGAACTACTCGGCAGTGGCGTGAACTATGTGACTGGTGATTACTCGCGTGGCGCCAGCGGTTTTTGGGTTGAAAATGGGATGATTACGCATCCGGTAGAGGAAATCACCATTGCGGGCAATTTAAAAGACATGTTCCGTGAAATCGTGGCGGTTGGCGCGGATGAAATCGTGCGCGGTACTAAGCAAACCGGTTCTATTTTGATTGAGAATATGACCATAGCGGGTTAGTTTAAATCAAAAGGAGTGCATTATGGATAAGAGCATTGGGCGTGGATTGGCGATTTTAGGGGTATTACTGGCGCTGGGAATGTCGCTCGGTGCTTTTATTTTAGGTGTGCAGGCGAAAAACATCGGCTCCACCAAACAAACCATCACCGTTAAAGGCGTAGCAGAAAAACCGATTGATGCGACCTCTGCTGAATGGCAATTTACGCTCAATACGCACGCGGATACTTTTGCCGATGCCTTGAATCAGTTAAAAAATGAAAAGCCAGCGTTGCAAAACTTCCTCAAAGCATTTGGCTTTGAGGGTGAGCGTGTCACATTTGATGCGGAAAGCGTCTCACCGCATATGGTTGATGAGCGTGATGATCGTGGCTACAGCGTGTCGGTACAGCGCGGTTTTAATGCTTCGCAAAGCTTGCACATCAAAACCAATGATCTGGCTAAAATCCAAGAAGCCCGCGCAAAAATCATCGAGTATCAAGCACAAGGACATCAGTTGGACGTATCCGATGTGGAATTTTTGGTGGGTAATCTGGATGACATCAAACTCGCACTTATCGGCGAGGCGACCAAAAACGCCAAAACCCGCGCCCAAGAGTTTGCCAAAAATGGCGATGCCAAAGTTGGTACGATGCGCTCCGCCTCACAAGGCACCTTTGACATTCTGCCAGCCAATGGCAGCGCTGAGGACAGCATTGGCGGTGTCTACGATAAAAGCACAGTCAAGAAAATTGCGCGCGTGGTCGTGACCATTGAGTACAACACCAATCCGTAATTCGGTAAAAATCATCCATGTACGAGCATAAAAATCAATCCGTTATCTCCAAACAGCAATTTAACCAGCGGATGATCAATCATCTGCTGGTGGTGTTTGCACTACTGGTTTTTTCGCTGGCAGTCGGGATGATCGGCTACAAAATGTTTGAAGGGTTTTCTTGGATGGATGGCTTTCTGAATTCCGCCATGCTGCTTGGCGGCATGGGGCCAGTGAATGCGCCACAAACTGATGCGGGCAAACTATTTGCGGGGATGTATGCGCTGTATGCTGGTTTGGTCTTTATCTTCGCGGCGGGGTTGATATTCACGCCGATGGCGCATCGGGTGCTGCACCAGTTTCACTGGGATGACGATAAGGATGATTGATTAAATCAGCCAATCATTGACCAGCAACATATACAGCGCCACGCCGCCGAATAAACTCAGCAGATAATTTTTAAACACCAATTGCAAAATGGCGGTCAGCGCGATACCCGATACCGCAAACTGAATCTCAGAAAAATGCTGTGCCTTATGCGCATCTGACGCATATACCACCAAAATCAGCATCATAATCAGTGGAAAACGGTTTTTAATGTATGCCACGAATGGATGTGCGTTCAGCCAGTCCTGAAAGAAAAACGGTAGGGCACGCAAGCCCCACGTCACCAAGCCCATAACCGCAATCATGGAGGCGATGTACACACTGCTCACTTCGGTATTCATGCCATTCATGCGCGCACCTCCGCTTTCGACTGACGGTAATAATCCAGCATTAACAGTATCAAGGCGACACCGCTGGCGGCAAGCAAAAAGTAATTCGGCGCGAGCCAAGTCGCAACCAAGCAAGCCAAAAAGCCCATCGCTACGGTTTTCGTCTCATGATTGGCACGAATTTGCTCGATCAATAAAATCATAAATAATGCGGTGAGCGAAAACTCAATACCTTTGATCGGCGGTAAAGAGGTGGCAAGCAGCGCGCCGATGGCGGTTCCCGCGACCCAATAGGATTGATTGAGCGCAACGATGGACAGCGCATTGCTTGGATGAGCCGATTGAGAGCTGGTCAACAGCGAATAGGTCTCGTCGGTGATGCCGAACATGAAATACAAGCGTTTTAACCAAGTATGCGGCAGAAAATCAAACAGCGACAGACCATAAAACACATGACGCAGGTTGATTAAAAATGTAGCAATCGCTGTATCCAGCAGCGACGCATGATTGACCACCAAGCCGACCGCTAAAAACTGCGCCGCGCCAGCAAAAACAAATACGCTGAATAAAATCGGGATATACCACGCGATGCCCTGCGACACCATGAGAAAGCCAAAAGTCATCCCCAGCGGAATGTAGCCGAGTAAAACGGGCAGAGTAATGGTGAATAAAGAAGGGCGGGACATGAGCGTGGAAAAGTGGATGGGGTACAACATTTCAAAGAGCTGCGATTGTACTTGAAAACCAAGGTTTGTATAATTAACCAGTTAATTAATCCCTTAATCACTCATTAACTGGATCTCATCATGCAATTCCAAACTTCTGACATTTCCGCTCTGGACAACTATCGTTTACTGGTCGGTGGTGTAACGCCGCGCCCGATCGCATGGATCAGCACGCAGTCGGCGGGTGGCGTGAATAACCTTGCGCCGTATTCGTTTTTCAGTGTGGCGAGCTGTAATCCGCCGGTGTTGATGTTCACGCAGTTGCAACCGAAAGAAGGGGTTAACAAAGACACGCTGAGCAATCTGCTGGATACGAAAGAATGCGTGATTAACGTGGTGAGTGCAAATGCGGCAGAGGTAATGAATCAGACTTGTGCGGCACTACCGAATACACAAAGCGAATTTGAGTTTGCCGGAGTGCCGGCCTGTGCGAGTGTCTCAGTCAAACCATTGTCCGTAACTGATGCGCCGGTACGCTATGAATGCCGTTTGCGCGAAGTGCTCCATCTCAGCTCGATGCCTGCGGGTGGTACGGTGGTGTTACTGGATGTGCTGTCCATTTATGTGCGGGATGATTTGCTCAACGAAGAAGGCGCGATCAAACAGGGTATGCTCGG
>CAYZVI010000171.1:0-3498 GCA_964481695.1 uncultured Hydromonas sp.
ATGTGTTAATTGGTTTTCAGTCTAATGTAAAAATCCACGGAAATGCCGTGGAGCGTGAATTACGCAGTGTGTTTAAGTGCCGATATTATAAGGGTTTTGTGCTTAATTGGGCTGAAATAAACGATGTGTCCTAATGAGCTGTGATCTGGCTGTGTTTGAATTTTGTTGCAAAATTTGCTCGTTAGAGCACATAAGTGCTTAAAAAGTGGCATGATATCTAATATGCAAATGCTTTAACTTCACACGGAGCTTTTATGAAACGATGGATTCAATGGCCTATGGTGGTGTTGCCGCTTTCAATCTTTTCTACTCAGATTTTGGCGCAACAGGTTACTCAGTCACAGACCGAACCCGGGTGCGCACCTGTAGCTGTTCAGTGCAGTATGGATAAACCCATTGTGGTAAAAAAACCAGCAAAGCATGCGAAAAAGGCGAAAAAGTCGATTCGTTCGCATCATCATACGCGGATGAAAACGAATAAGTCGATTGGAAAGCGTTAATGAATTAAAGTTGTCTCGCGACAAATCTCGATCTGCTTGAGTTTTGAGTAAATTACCGCAGCAAAATGCTGCGGTAATTTTTTATGATCGCTGTTGTGAATAAAAATTTGTCAAATTGGATGATGTAGCGCATATAATCAAGACTAAATATTTCACAGGTGTCGCATGAAAGTAACCACAAAATTCAACCCAAAAATTTATGAAATCATGCGCGGCTATGATGCCGAGCGATTGATCAAGGACTTAGGCGCAGGTACAACGGTAGCGATTGTGGCATTACCATTGGCGATGGCGTTTGCGATAGCTTCGGGTTTAACGCCAGAGACAGGCATTTTCACTGCGATAATTGCGGGCTTTTTAATTTCATTGTTCAGTGGTTCGCGTGTGCAGATCGGTGGGCCTGCCGGTGCATTCATCGTGATTGTGTATGGTATTGTCGAACGCTATGGCGTGGGCGGTTTGTTGCTGGCCACGTTGATGTCGGGGGTGATGCTGTGGGCCATGGGATTTTTCCGCATGGGAATTTTGATTAAATTCATCCCTGTCGCTGTGATTATCGGCTTTACCAACGGGATTGCGGTGCTCATTGGTATTTCGCAGATTAAAGATTTCCTGGGTTTGAAAATCACGGGCAAGACGCCTGCTGAATTTTTTGCGCTGCTGCAAACTTTGTGGAATGCGTTGCCGACGTGGAATCCACAGGCACTGTTTTTAGCGCTGCTGTCTTTGGCAATTATTATTTTGTGGCAGAAAAATGCATTGCCGGCCAAAGGTTTTCAGAGCGCACAGGGACTATCCCATGTGGTTCAGAAAATTCGTGGTTCTATCCCCGGATCCATCATAGCGTTGATTGTGGCGACGGTTTTGGTGCAATTGTTTCATTTAAATGTGGAGACGATTGGCTCTCGTTTTGGTGGTATTCCACAGGGCTTGCCATCCTTTACCATTCCATTACCTCGGACGGCGGATGGAGGCTGGAGTTTGCCGATGATTTGGGAAGCGATGAAAGGTTTGGTCGCGCCTGCTGCGACTTTGGCGGTCCTGGGGGCGATTGAGTCTTTGCTGTGCGCACGCGTTGCGGATAATATGATTAAAGATAAACACGACTCGAATCAGGAGTTGTTGGCGCAGGGGTTTGCGAATATGGTGGTGCCGTTTTTTGGTGGCATGCCGGCAACAGGAACCATCGCGCGCACCGTCACCAATATTAAGAACGGTTCAACCAGTCCCGTTTCGGGCATGATTCATGCATTGATGTTGTTGATCGTTGTACTGGTTGCTGCGCCTTTGGCACAATATATTCCTCTGGCAGCACTTTCTGCTATTTTGATGTTTGTTGCTTACAATATGGGAGAGTGGCACGAGTTTGCGCGCTTAAAAACCTATCGAATTCCGTACCGCGTGACGCTGCTGGCGGTATTTATTTTGACGGTTGTGGTTGATTTGACAGCGGCAGTCGAGGTTGGGATTTTGGCGGCATGTTTTACTTTTATTTACCGGATTTCCAGTTTGTCGACCGAAGAATCCATCGCGCTGGATGATTGGCCGAGCGAACAGGCGCAGGATGTGAAAGCGTATCGTTTATCGGGGGCGTTGTTTTTTGGTGCGGTGAAGTTGATTGATCAATTACAAGCCAATATTCCGAAGAAAGCATTGATTCTGGATTTCTCTGGTGTAATTTATATTGACTCTTCGGGTGCGGAGTCGTTAGAGGAGTTAGCCGAGTTGTATCAAGAGAAGAAAGTTCCGATTTATGTGTATGGCTTGCGCGAGCAACCTAAAGAAATGTTGGGGCGCGTTGGTTGGCTTGATGATTTGGGTAATGAGCGTGTTTGTGCGAACTTAGACGAGGTACGACAAAAGTTGTCGTCACCTGTTTAAGCGAACGAAACATTTAGCTACAAATAAGAAGGCAGCCAATTGGCTGCCTTTGTTATAGGGAGATCCAGTTACAGTACAGTTTATTTTTTCACCGTATTTAACATTTGCTCCAAGCTCTCTTTGTCGGGTGCACCGGGGATACGCTTACCATTTTCAAAAATGATGGTAGGCGTTCCGGTCACGCCCAATTGTTGAGCCAGTGCCTTATTTTTTTCAAGTACTGATGTATCGCAATTGCCGTTGTTAGCGGGCAGTTTTTTATGCAGCATCCAGTTATCCCATGCAGCTCCTTGATCGGTAGCGCACAGCAGTTGTTTGGATATTGCGGTTGAGTTTGGGCCAAGAATATCAATTACAAATGTGTGTACCGTAACGTTATTGATATTTTCTAATGTTTGACGAAAGGCTTTACAGTAACCGCAATTTGGGTCTTCAAACACCGCAATCTGACGGCTGCCATCACCTTTAACTTGTTTAAAGCTTTGCGCAAAAGGTAATGTTTTGAAATCAACCACAGAGAG
The DNA here is from genome assembly GCA_964481695.1 of uncultured Hydromonas sp. Classification (GTDB taxonomy): domain Bacteria; phylum Pseudomonadota; class Gammaproteobacteria; order Burkholderiales; family Burkholderiaceae; genus CTSOIL-112. The sequence goes on from CAYZVI010000171.1 coordinate 2,903, forward strand.
CTCGTCCATGCGCGCTTGCGTGAGGTCTGACATATCGGTGTTATTGATCATGTGGCCGATTAAAGTAAACTCGGTTTTTGCATTGGTGTAAACAATTTCATTATTGGCCAAGACTACTTCATATAGGTCGCTATAGGGCATTTTTCGTACGGATTTAACCTGTAGTTTTTCAACTTTTAATTCTAAATCTGTTTTAATTTTCTTCTCTTGTTCGGATACTTGACCAGATGCGTTGCTTGGCTTGGTGGCATCTCCATTTTTTGCCGACACATTGCAGCCAGTAAGCAACCCAACTCCCAAAATTAATGCTGTCATCCAATGGTTTTTCCATCCAGAAAGTTTCATAAAAATCCTCTTATGTCATGTGTTTGTTTTACGCATTATAAATGCAGAGTGTTGACAAAGTTTGATAAACCATAGAGAAGTGTTAATGCGTAGAGAAATGAAGTTGTAGGCATGGCATATTTTCTGAAAAGTCGGTATGATTGCCTCCTTGATTCAAAGACGCTATAAAAAAATAAAAACATAATCCAGCGTTCTCTTTGCGCCCGTAGCTCAGTGGATAGAGTGTTGGCCTCCGAAGCCAAAGGTCGCGC